>NZ_PDEQ01000002.1:600000-759876 GCF_002554795.1 Longibacter salinarum
GCGTGTAACCTGAGGGATGGCCTCTCCAAGCTCGAAGAGCACGGAGTGAAGGTGATCGGGGTATCAGAGGACGACGTTGAGTCGCACGAAAGCTTTGCCGAAAAGCACGACCTGCCATTTCCGATCATAGCGGATCCGGGTCACGACGTTCTCGATCCATATGGCGTTTACGGTGAGCGAAATATGTACGGCAATACGTTTCTAGGTACCGCACGTACGACCTACCTGATCGATCCTGATGGCGTCATTCGGCACGTGTTTAAGCGTCCGAAGACGAGCGCCCATACGGAAGAGATTCTGAAAAAGCTTGAGGGATTGAAGTAGACGGCTGGATGAACATTTTCGGTAGGGTTGAAGTAGGGGGCTAGCGCAGTTCCAGTTCGGAGGACGCGTCTTGGCTCCACCAATTGGATCCCTGCCGGCTTCCGTGCTACTCTCGATCGACCGCCTGACCTTGCTCCATGGTTCACGACAAGTACGAGCCCGTGATTGGGCTGGAGGTCCACGTCCAGCTTGACACCGAGTCGAAAGTGTTCAGTCCAGATTCGACGGCTTTCGGCGCCGAACCGAATACGCAAGTCGATCCCATATCTCTCGGCCATCCTGGCACGCTGCCCGTCCTGAATCGGCGCGTCGTGGAGTACGCGGTGCGATTGGGTCTTGCGACGCGATGCAAGATCTCGCGCCAATCGATTTTTGCCCGCAAGCACTATTTCTACCCGGACCTTCCGAAGGGATATCAGATCTCACAGTACGACACGCCAATCTGCTACGATGGCTTCGTAGAGATCGACCTCGAGGCAGAAGATGGAGAAACGAATGGTACCGGGGAGGCGCCCGATGCCCATCACGCGACAAAGCGAGTTGGGCTAACCCGAATTCACATCGAGGAGGACGCCGGAAAGTCAACGCATACGGATGATGGGTCGCTCGTCGATTACAATCGATGCGGCGTACCGTTGCTTGAGGTGGTCTCCGAACCGGATCTCCGTTCGCCACGCGAGGCCTATCTATACCTCAAAAACCTCCGCCAGCTGGTCCGCTATCTCGGAATTAGTGACGGAAATATGGAGGAGGGGTCGCTGCGATGCGATGCAAATGTGAGCGTACGTCCATGTGGGCAGAATCGGTTTGGTACGCGCACCGAGCTGAAGAACCTGAACTCGATGCGTCATGTCGAACAGGCGCTGGAATATGAGATTACGCGCCAGATCGCGAGTGTCGAGCGGGGAACGCCCGTTGAGCAGTGCACTCTGCTATGGGACGCGGATGCAGGCGAGACGCGGATGATGCGCTCGAAAGAAGATGCACAGGACTATCGCTATTTTCCCGACCCTGATCTTGTTGCCGTCGAGCTCGATGACGACGACATCCAGGCGGTCCGGGCGAGTCTTCCGGAGATGCCGGACGAGAGACGCGAGCGGTTTGAGACCGATTTTGGTCTTCCCCCGTACGATGCCGGTGTTTTGACCGAGGAGCGTCAGGTGGCGGATTACTTCGAAGATGCCCTCCGCGCCCTGTTCAAGCGGACGAAGGGAGGCGATACTCGCACGCAGGCGAAGCTCGTGTCGAACTTCGTGATGACGGATGTGCTCCGCGTCGTCAACGAAGACAGTATCTCCGTTCGAGATCTTGCTGTTACGCCCCGACGCCTTGCGCAACTGATTTACCTTCGCGTGGAAGACAAGATCAGCTCCAGCGGAGCGCAGGAGGTTTTCGAAAAAATGCGTACCGATACGGACTCCTCTGCGGGCAAGATTGCAGACGAAAATGACCTGATCCAGGTGTCCGACCGTGACGCAATCGAGCCGGTCGTGGACGGCGTTCTGCAGGATAACGAGGACAAGGTCGACGCATATCTCGGTGGAAAGGAGGGGCTTTTAGGCTTCTTTATCGGTCAGGTCATGCGTACCTTCGACGGATCCCCCAATCCGGAAGTCGTCCGTGACGTACTGAAAGAAAAGCTGAACGGTCGCCGCTCTGATTGATGGTTCAGTCGTGATGATTCGGTCCGTACGTGGGCCGGCCCCAAAGATTGTTTTTCGCACCATCCCCTTGATCACTACGCCGCATCGGCGGCACCTTTTTCGTGAACCACTTTTCGATAACAAAGACCGGCGCTCCTACCGCCGGTGTTCCCCTCCCTCTCCCGATACGGTACCCGTTACTTGCTACCGTTGTCGTGATCGCGCTGGCGCTATCGATTTCTGCCTGCGGCGAATCATCGTCTGCTTCCAAGCCGGTGCAGAGCGTGATTCAAGGTCACATTACCGTCGATGCGAACGTTAGCGGAGCAACGGATTTTAGTGGATTCGAGATTCTGGTTGTTCGCCCGGACGGTCGGTCTCTGGATACTCTTGGGCGGGCGGAAACAGCGAGAGATGGCGCGTACTCGGCCGTGGTCACAGCACCGGAGCGTGGCATCTACCCGCTCGTCATACGCCGCCGGGGCAACGTGCTTCTGCGCACCGACTATGTTGTTGCAGACAAGGACACGGCGTCGATGAACATCGCCTTTCCGTTTACGGGCAACTACGTTCCCATTCGCTCGGTAGAAAACTCCGCTCTTGTTGCGTACCGCAACACGATGGGGCTTCATCGGCAGCGTCTCATGCAGCGTTTGCAGAACGACGCGTATTCGGAGAACAATGTCTCGATGAACGTTCGTCAAACGAGCAGTATTCTCTGGGGAATGCGAGAGAACTATTCCGGCACCTACGCCGCGCAGATCGCCTCGGTCGAGTCGCTCGCACTACTCGAGTCGTGGAATGACTCGCTCGTCGTCGTTCGGGCAGGACAGATCGAGCCGGCCAATCCGCGGTTCGTGACCGCAGGACGCATCGCCCGCCGGGCAGAGGCGCGACGTAACGGGCAGGAGGCGGCCGTAAAGCTGCTGGGCGACTTCAAAACGCGGGCCTCGACGGACGAGCAGCGAGCCGCTCTGCAAGCTGAACTCGTGCGGACGTACATCGATAGCCTCCAAGAAGAAGAAGCGCTTGCGGCTGCCGACGACCTCGCTGATGAGTTTGACGATTCCGAGTGGGCCGATTGGGCTGACCGAGCTCGCTACGAGGTGGAAAACCTGTTGCCTGGCAAGCCCGCTCCGGACATGGATGTGAGAACCGTTCAGGGCGAGTCGCTCCGCCTCGACGATTACGAGGGATATCTCGTCGTACTCGAGTTCTATCATCCGTCGGACGATATGTATCAGCGGCAGATTCCGACGCGCAATGCGCTGTACGAAGCAACCCGAACCGATTCTGTCGCCTTCATCTCGGTGTCGCTCGAACCAGACTCTTTGTTGAATCGGGCATTCTTCGACGGCCGAACCCTTCCCGGCAAACATGTTATTGCGGGCGATGGGGGAGAAGACCCGATCGTCGAGTCGTACAACATTGGCACGGTGCCCACGCGCTACCTCATCGATCGAGATGGTTCAATCGTTGATAAATACCCGGGGGCAACGTTCTTCTCTCTACAGGATGCCATCACCGAGCGATTGAGCGCTCGTCCCAATCGACGAATTAGTCCCCAAACGCCCTCGGCAACCTCGTCTCCTCCGGCCTCGCGCTAAGCTCAATCGATAAGAACCTGTTTGGCGAACAGCCTTCGGCCACCCAACGGGACGGACCTCCCAACGGTCGGTCTTCGCGACGCTCGCCACACGAGGCTTGGTTAGTCTTTCGCACCATGTCTAAAGCACCATTTCGAAAAGAGAAACGTCATGCCTCTGATCGGCATGAACGCCGGCGCGTACGTTTTCGCGATCCATCCGGCAAACAGGTTATGAACCCTTTACGAATCCGGTTCGATACGTACGGCCATGCCGGAGAAGTAACGATCGGGCCGCGGTAATCTCTTGATCTCCGGGTCCATTGTTTCGTAACTTATATTCTGTTTGACGCTCTTTTCGGCGATTCGCACGTGCATCCTTTTTCGAGATGCCGACCTGCTATTGGCGTGGGGGCACTTTCGCATTTACGACTTCCGAATCTGATTCTATTTGCAACATGGGTACACTCGCCTACATCAAGAACTTCATCCGGGACCGTGATGTCGCTGCCATCACACCGTCCTCGAAGTTTCTCGTTAAGCGCGTGTGCAAGTGGATTGATTTCGACACCCCGCGTCGGATCGTAGAATATGGGCCAGGTACCGGTGTATTCAGCAAGTACCTGCTCGAACACATGCATGAGGACTCCGAGTTGATTATGATCGAGGGGAACGCCTCGTTCGTTGAATCTCTGCGTGCATTTTCGGAGCCGGATCCTCGTGCGGTGGTTGTTCACGATCGAGCCGAGAACGTCCGTAAGATTTTGGACGATCGAGGGCTGGAATATGCCGACTATGTGCTTTCTGGTATTCCGTTTTCCTTTCTGGACGACGACGTCAAGCATCAGCTGATTAGCCGGACGAAAGATGTGCTAAAGGATGACGGGAAGTTTCTCGTCTACCAAAATTACAACCACATGGAGAAGCCGCTTCGGCGGCACTTCGACACGGTAAAACGTGAATACGAGTTGCTGAATGTACCTCCGATGTTCGCGTACGAAGCACTGAAGTAGCAGGATCGACGGATCCTCCGGTCGTACGGTCGGGGGCTTCACCAACTACCGCCCTCTCACGGGGACGTCTCGATAACCGTTCGACGATTGCCTTCTACTACTTATGCTGATTGCCGGAAACTGGAAGATGAATACCGACGTCGACAGCGGCACGGAGCTCGCCGCTGATATCGCCGCCGCTGTGAAAAAAAGCGACCTTGGGACGGTCGCCCTCGCCGTGTGTCCGCCATATGTTAGCCTGACGTCTGTCAGAGAGGCACTTGGCGAAACGAGCGTCGCCTTAGGAGCACAGAACGTGCATCATGAGGACGAGGGTGCGTTTACCGGTGAGGTGTCGGCGAAGATGTTGCTTTCAGCCGGCTGTAGTCACGTTATTGTCGGCCACTCCGAGCGAAGGGAATACTTTAGCGAGTCGAACCAGGATATTCAGCAGAAGGTTGCTCAGGCACGAGCGAACGGCCTCGTACCCATCCTCTGCGTGGGGGAAACGAAAGCGGAGCGAGACGCGGGGGACGCAAAGAACGTTGTTGAACAGCAATTGCGCGGTGGGCTGGCCGGCGTAGACTTCGGCGCTCCCGACGACCTTGTGATTGCGTATGAACCAGTGTGGGCGATCGGGACGGGGGACACCGCGACGCCGGATCAGGCGAATGAAATGCACGCGTTTATCCGTGGCCTCCTCGATGATTTGTACAGCAGCGCGTTTGCCGATGACGTGCACATCCTGTATGGCGGCAGTATGAAGCCACATAACGCCGAGGAATTGTTGAGCCAGCCGGATGTGGACGGTGGGCTGGTCGGTGGCGCAAGCCTGGACGCCGAGAGCTTCATTGCAATCGCAGAGCACGGCGCGTCCATTCAGGCCGGTGCCTGACACGACATTCTCGGTGTAGTATCGATAACGTATTGGGTTCTGTGACCCGTGCGCCGTTTCGGTTCGTAACCGAAGCGGCGCTCTTTGATTCAGCCAATGGGATGGACAGTTCTGAATAGGGCCAGGCTTATGGTTCGGAGGTGTGGTTGGAAATCGTGTGGCCGAATTGAGATGGGTTGAGAACATTGCACAACGCCGTGATTGTAGCAGAAGACTCACGGTTCGATTGAACCTTGCATTACGACGTTTTATACAGGCGTTACAGGACCGAACGTATACAGCGGAATCGTGTCCAGTTGTTTTGATGGCGGACCTCGGCTCCTGCTGCATACTTGATAATACGTCCGGCATGGTCCGTGATGTGACTGTTTGCGCCGACAGGAACTCGGCTCCGATGTATTTACAATTTCGTTCAGACTGACAGACTTCTATGCCGTACGCGAGCATTACCGGCTGGGGCCATTACGCTCCCGACAACGTCGTGACGAATGACGACCTGGCCCAGCACATGGAGACCAGCGATGAATGGATTCGCTCGCGCTCAGGGATTCGAGAGCGGCGATTTGCTGAAGAGGGGGAAACGACGGCGACGATGTCGATCGAGAGTGGAAAGCGAGCGCTTGAGCGCGCCAATCTTTCACCCGAGGAGTTGGATCTGATTCTCGTCGCGTCGTCATCGCCGGACTACCTGACGCCTCCAGTGTCGAGTCAGGTTCAGGAAGGGCTCGGTGCGAAGCACGTGGGTGCCATGCAACTCACCGTTGGCTGCACGGGATGGGTGTACGCGATGGTAACAGCAGAACAATTCATCCGGACGGGGGCCTACGAAAACATTCTGGTTGTCGGCACGGAGTTGACCAGCCGTTGGCTCAGCTGGGAGAATCGTGGCACCGCGGTGCTTTTCGGCGACGGGTCGGGGGCGGTCGTCGTCCAGGCTTCTGATGAGCCGGCGGGCATCCTTGGTCACGTACTTGGTTCGGATGGCAGTGGGGCAGAAGACATTATTTTACCCGGTGGAGGCGTGGCGCAGCCTCTCACACATGAGCGGCTTGATGCGAATGAGTACAACATCAAGATGAACGGGAGGGAGGTCTTCCGTTTCGCCACGCGCATCATGGGAACGGCGCTGGAAGAAGCTTTGCATCGTGCAGAGCGGACGGTCGATGATATTGACCTTTTCGTACCTCATCAGGCTAATGCGCGCATCATCGAGTATGCGGCGAAGGACGCCGGCCTGCCTCGTGATAAGGTCGTTGTGAACGTCGATCGCTACGGTAATACGTCTGCAGCGAGCGTGCCCATCGCGCTGTCCGAGGCATTTGACGAGGGCAGAGCTCAACCAGGAGATACGATTGCTGTGGTCGCATTCGGTGCCGGGTTGACGTGGGCGTCTGCGATTGTACAGCTGTCCGCGTCCTTTCCTGCGCTTCAGGAAGTGGCGGAACACCCGGCTGAAACACGAGCCCGGACCAAAGTTCGGATGTAGCGACTACAGCGAGCCGCGGACGGACCTTGTGCAGCGGATCATTCAGTTGACCTTTACGCCCTGAACCTTCGGCCCTTGTCATCTCCAGATGGCAAGGGTGATTTGTTTCTTGAGAAGCGAGTGCCGTTTAGAGGCGACCTGTCAGCGACAGGTCGTTGAAGCCCGTGTTAAGAAAAGAAAACAATGTCGACGAATATTTCGAATCGTCGCCCGGAATAGCCTGTATCGTCCGATAAGACCGGTTTTCTTCGAATTCGGTATAGGCGTGACTCGGTGCCGATAGGGGGAAAGGGCAAAAATCTTTTGATGTTGTGTTAAGGGGGCGTTACGTTGAAATAGGTGTTGGACACGACAGGACCGGGAACTATATCCCAAAGTTGTAACGCGAGGTGCTTGTAGTTGCGTTACGCGAACCTGTCGAGCTCTGAATCCTGCGCTTGTGGCGATTCCCCGCGGTGGTTTTCCTCGCCGCGGTGATTGCCGGCACGGCCGGAAAGGAGCACTCCGACATACTCAGGTTTTTTCACAGGGCCAAGACGCGTGATTACTACACTGATTGCACTCCCAGGTGCTTTTCACTCGTTGTTTCGCTGGTCCTTCCAGCGCTTTATCTCGGCGACGTCTTTGCCGGGACAAGAGCGCGGTTGGCGCACGTCGTACGTTGCCTGTTTAGGTGGCTGTAGCGCCTTCTAGTACTGCCGTCCCTCGCTTCCTCCGCAGATTTGTACTCTTGCGTCCGTCGTTCGACCGCGATTGGCACGTTTTACAAGACTTCTGCGCGAAGCGCTCAATGCATCGCACGTCTTACGCGGTGCATTCTATGAACTCCGATCCATTGTGGGGGCGTAAATTTGTTTGATTCGGAGTTCACTCGTTCCGACTCCTCGTTTAGTGAGACTTCTAGATTATGTTACGAAAGCTACTTACCGCAGCCTTTGTGCTGTCGTTGGTGGCGCCTGGATGGGCACTGGCTCAAGATACCGGTACCATTCAAGGCGTTGTCACCGATAGTACAGCCGGCGCGTCCATCCCAGGGGCAAACGTCGTCATCAGAAGCATCAGCATGGGTGCCGCGACAGGTGCAGACGGATCTTACGAGATCTCGTCCGTTCCTGCCGGTGAATACTCGGTTACGGCGTCGTTCGTCGGCTACGTGGCCAAATCTCAAGAGGTCGCCGTGGAAGCAGGAGAAACGGTGACGCTTGACTTCGCACTCGCACCGCAAACCGTTGAAATGGGCGACGTCGTTGTGACGGCGCTCGGTGTTGAGCGAGACCGTCGTTCCGTCGGTGCCTCCGTTCAGCAGGTGACCGGTGAGGAACTTGCGCAGGTCGAAAACGAGAACTTCGTTTCGTCCCTCGCGGGTCGTGTGTCCGGCGCCTCGATCAAGACGTCGAGTACGATGGGCGGTTCGGCGAACATCACCCTCCGCGGCTTCAACTCGCTGACCGGTGATAACCAGCCGCTGATCGTGATCGACGGTATTCCGATCGATAACAGCACGCAGCGGACCGATGTCGGCCAGGAAAGAGGTTTTGGTGGTTTCGACTACGGGAACGCCGCGTCGATCATCAATCCCAACAACATCCAGTCGCTCTCCGTCCTGAAAGGGCCGGCTGCCGCGGCTTTGTACGGATCGCGTGGTGCAAACGGCGTGATTCAGATCACGACGAAATCTGGCGAAGACTCTGACGGACTCGGAGTGAGCTTCTCTTCCGGTGTCCAGGTCCAGCGCGCGTACCAGTTTATGGATTACCAGAACTCGTACGGCGGTGGTGCTGCTGGGAGCACGTTCCGTACGCTCCAGGGTAATGACTTCGTCCTGGATGGAAGCAGTGACCAGTATGTTGCCGACTACGCAACGGATGAGTCCTGGGGCCCACGCCTTGATGGACGTAACGTGCGCCAGTGGTACAGCTGGGACGACGTGAACGATCTGAACGGTGTCGCCACGCCATGGGAAGCCCACCCGGACAACGTGAAGGATTTCCTTCAGACGGGAACGCGGTACTCCAATGACCTCGCGGTGTCTGACGGTGCAGAGTCGTACAACTACCGTCTGTACATGGGCAACGTGAACATGAAGGGCGTCATGCCGAACAGTGAAATGGATCGGTATCGCTTTGGGGTCAACGGTACGGTTGACGTATCCGAGAGTCTGACGGCGAATGCTGTTGCTGAGTACAACTACCAGGAGGCTCAGGGCCGCTCGGGAACGGGTTACGGCTTTGCAGAAAACGCCTTCGCTCAGTTTAACACCTTCGGTCAGCGTCAACTTGATCTCGGACCGGACAGCTACATGCGCGACTACCTGCGCCCGGGCCGCCAGCAGCGCGGTTGGAACTGGGCCGGTGTTCAAGGTGCGCAGCAGGGGACGTTCCAGTATACGGATAACCCCTACGTCGGTCGGTACGAGAACCTTCAGACCGATGACTCGCAGCGCTTCTTTGGTAAGGCGCAGCTGAACTACGACATTGCCGAGGGCATCGGCAGTAGCTTCATGGTCACGAATGACCATCGAACGGAGCGTCGTGGTGAGCGCGTCTCGCTGGTTTCTTCCGAGCAGTCGAGCTACACGGAAGATGTCATCGAAGCTCAGGAAATCAACACCGAGCTGAAGTTCGATTACGAAACGCAGTTCGCCAATGACTTCGACCTCGATGCCTTTGTTGCGGGTCGAATTCGCTGGGAAACGTTTGAGCGGAACCGCCAGGCGACCTCCAACGGGCTTGCTGCTCCGCAGCTTTACACGGTTGAAAACTCGGTCGGTCGTCCGGAGATTACGGACTACTTCCAGCAGAATGCCGTGTACTCCTCGTACGGATCGGTCAACGTTGGATACAACGACCTGGTCTACATGACGGGTACGCTGCGTAATGACTGGTCCTCGACGCTGCCCGAAGACAACAACTCGTACCTCTATCCGTCGATTCAGACGTCGTTCGTCTTCTCCTCTCTCGAGGCTCTCGAAGATCAGGACGTTCTGTCGTACGGTAAGCTGCGTGCGAGCTGGGCGCGTGTCGGTGATGACACCGGCCCGTATCAGCTCGACGTTGTCTACCCGGTCGAAATCCCGTACGCCGGTCAGTCGATTCAGCGCGTTGATCGCGTTCTGAACAACGCCAATCTTGAGCCCGAAATTACGACGGGTGTTGAGGTCGGACTGGACCTTGAGTTCTTCAACAACCGTGCATCGCTTGCTACGACGTACTACCGCGATGTCACGCGTAACCAGATTCTCTCGACGGATGTCTCGCCGGCCTCTGGCTTTGGTGGAACGGTCGTGAATGCTGGTGAGGTGCTCAACACGGGTGTTGAGGCGCAGCTTGGTGTCACGCCGGTTCGTACCGAAGAGGTGAACTGGGATATCAACGTGAACTGGGCACTCAATAACAACGAGATCGTCGAACTCGCAGAAGGGATCAACACCTATGTGATCGGCGACGGTGTCTTCGCTCCTCCCACGGTTGCACAGGTGGGCGAGTCGTACGGTACGGTGTTCGGATCGAGTTTCATCCGCGACGCCAACGGCCAGATCGTCTACAACCGTTCGGGTGTCCCGGTCGCATCGGGTGAGAGCAAGTCGCTTGGATCCTTCCTTCCGGACTGGACCGCAGGCGCATCGACAAACCTGAGCTACAAAGGCGCGTCGCTGAGCGTTCTCGTCGAAGGACAGAAAGGGGGCAAGATTTGGTCGCTCTCCAACGCCTTCGGCACCTACAGTGGTCTCCTCCAGGAAACTGTTGAAGGTAACCAGCGCGAAACCGGCGTCATTCCGAGCGGTGTTGTGCTGCCGAGTGGCGTGGATCGTGCCGATGCAGCTACCACGGAAGGAATTCCGTTTGGCGAAGCTGTCGGACGCATTAGCGCCGCCGGTTTCTGGAAGAATCAGTTCTTCGGCCCGCTTGGCGATAACTTCCTGTACGACGCTTCCTACATCAAGCTGCAGGAAGTCGTCCTCGCCTATAACTTCCCGAGCCGTTGGTTTGCAAACACTCCGATTCAGCGTTTGAATGTCGCTGTGACGGGACGTAACCTGGCGATCCTTTATAAGAAGGCGCCGAACATCGATCCGTCGCTGACAATGTCGACCGGAAACTTCCAGGGCTTTGAAGCCGGGCAGATTCCGCCGCAGCGTCAGCTTGGCATGCGCTTCAACCTCACGTTCTAGGAACGTTGAGTGCCTCGCTCCCGGCGGCTCCGGTCGCCGGGAGACCGAGAGGCCCTGAAGCTGGATTGGACCGTTCTGCACATTACACGCAAGATCACTGATATGAGACGTTTTACGACTCCCTTACATCTCATCATCGGGGCGCTTGTCCTGGCCGTTACGGTCAGCGCATGCGACCTAACGAAGATGAATGAGAACCCAAACGCCTCCACTTCTCCTGATGTGGATGCGCTCATGGCCAATGCCATGAGGGATTTCTCGAATTTCTACTACGACGATGAATTCACGATGCGCGGGTCGAACCTGCTCGCGCAGTACACGACCCAGAACTTTTACCCGACGGAGAGCACGTACGCTGCCTTCCCTCGGCCCTGGGACGAGATTTATTACCCGCTCAACGACCTGAAAACGGTTATTGAGTTGAACCGCGAGGACCCGACGATTTCGGCAAGCCCCGATAACTACATCGCGGTCTCGCAGATTTCGCAATCCTTCATGTTCCACGTCCTCACGGATTACTACGGGGATGTTCCGTTCAATGAAGCGCTGGCTGGGCAGGAGAACTTCGCTCCGGCGTACACGCCGCAGTCGGAGATTTATCCCTCCCTTCTCGATTCGCTGGATACGGCGATTGGGAATATCGACGCAAGCGCACCTGGACCGGGAGGTGATGTCATCTTTGGTGGTGACATGGAGAAATGGGAGCGGTTCGCCAACTCCCTGAAGCTCCGCATTGCAATGCGTATGGAAAGTCAGAACGGCGCCTCGGGTGTCCTTGACACCCAGTCGGTTTATGACAACGCAATGCAGAGCAATGATGACAACGCGTACTTTCAGTTCACGACGTCGGCCGAGCATCGTAGCGACATTTACGAGAACCGGTTCGTTGCCGGACGAGACGACTTCGACGCCTCGGATCGCTTCGTGAACGCGCTGCAGCAGTACAGCACGACCGATCCGCGCGCTGAGGTCTACTTCCAGACGGATATCAACGGTGGATACACCGGCTTCCCGTACGGACTCCAGCAGCCTGCTGCTCAGGATCTGTACTCAAGCAACCTCCCGTCGGAGACCTTCTCGCGCCCCGGAGACCGTTTTTCCGCGGATGCTGCAGAAGGTCTCTGGATGAACTACGATGAGACGCTCTTCATCAAAGCGGAAGCGATCGATAAGGGCTACATCAGCGGCAATCGGGACGCAGTGTTTGAAGATGCTATTCGCGCAAGCATTGCGCGCTGGGATCTCGACCCGAACTCTGCGCAGGCAGATGCCTACATCGCTGAAGTCATGAGCGATGTCAGTAACAATGGCTTTGACCAGGTGCTCGGTGAGCAGAAGTGGATTGCCTTCTACTTCCAGGGTGTCCAGGGCTGGAGCACGTGGCGCCGTCTCGACTTCGAAGGCTGGATTCTCCCGCCCACGGGTGGAAACCAGGGTGCATACGCGACAGCAGGCGAGAGCGGCGTGCCGCTGCGCTACGACTACCCGCAGAGCGAGTTCTCCCTCAACGGAGACAATGTCACCGAAGCTGCGACGTCCCAGTTCGGAGGTACGCAATCGGAGACGCCAATCGGGCGCATCTGGTGGGATACCAATCCGCCGCCGTCTGAGGTAAACGTCCCTAACTAATAGGGCGAACTCCCTCTAGCTCAGTTGTCGCGGCGCGTGCGTCGTGAGTACGCACGCGCCGCATCGGTCTATCCTTGTAATTGCAATCATACCTATGAACGTTCAACTACGAACGCCGCTTCTACTACTATTGGCCGTCGCCTTCGTGGCGGCTGGCTGCGACCAGAGCGAGCAGCGGCTCGACTTTGAAACCGGAGATTCTTATATCACCACGCAGGTCTCCTCTGCAGGCGGCGATGCAACCAAGTCTGAGGTTGTAACGCCCGACACCGTAACATATCGCGTCCAGGGATATACGGTTGACAAAACGTACACCTGGACAGTGAATGGCACGGAGCCGCCAGTGGCAGCGCACCCCGGTGCAACGGAAACCCACGTGTGGGAATCCCGCAACGGTGAGTTCGTCACGGTCATCTATTCTGATGCCGACCCGATCGCCACCGGTAGCGCGCTTAACGCGATTTCGATGGATGCGACCGGAGATGACATTAACGCAAATGTCGACTCGATTACGGCAAGCGTATCGGCAAATGTCGCTGAGCAGGTGAACCGCTTTGGCGTGTTCGCTACTCTGAGCGGTGCTGTTGGTGCAACCGATGTGGATAGTCTCCTCACCGATGCACCGGATGCGACGCTCTTTGCTCCGGACAATAATGCCTTTGACGCACTTGACACCGCGCCGACGAATGCTGTCGATGCGGACGAGCCGGTCGACTCGGGCATGCTTGCTGACTTCCTGAAGTATCACGCCCTCGGCACGAGTGCCGAAGCGGCCGATCTGGCATCGCAGACGTATGAAACGCTGCTGCCCGGTGAAACCGCCGGCTCGCAGGCGACCATCACGGTCGACGCCAGTGGCCCCGTCACGATCAACGGAAACGCCACCGTCACCCAGACGGATGTCATGTCGACGAATGGAGTTCTCCACAAGATCGATGGAGTGCTCGTTCCCCCGATTGCTTCGATTGACTTCACCGATCAGACGGTGATGGATGACTCGGTCGAAACAGCACCAGGTAGCGGCATCTACACACCGGCCGATTCCGTGACCGTGCAGGGCGCGTTCCTGCCGGAAGGTGGCTTCGTCGTGCTGCACGATAGCACGCAGCTCGCCGCCGGTAACACGCTGGGAAGTATCGTCGGCGTTTCCGATTACGTCGAAGCTGGCATCAGCACCGATGTTACGGTGCCGATCGATAATGTGTCGAGCACGGCGGTCGTTGGCGCCATGGCGCACCAGGACACCAACGATAACCAGCAGTACGACTTCCAGATATCGGGTGGTACTGCAGACGGTCCGTACACGCGCGATGGAGCAGCTGTGATCGACAACGCGGAGATCGCACCTCCAGCCAACTAACGAGACATCGCATCGTGGCGAAAGCCGCGGCGATAGTTATCAAACGAGAGCCGATCCCAGCGATGGGGTCGGCTCTTTTTTATGTCAACCTGGTCCGATTCGGCTGTAACGCCGGACATCCTGGCCTCACCTATAAATTGGAATCACGTATCTGCGACGCAGTGCAAATATGATCAGCCCTCAGGATACGGTTGGGCTGACATCGACGGAGCTGCTGCCGTCACGTGAGCATGTGAGGTGTCAAACCGGGTGCCGATCCCGTATTATATTGACGATCGATGGAAAAAGACTATCAACGCAAATAGAAACGCCCAGCGGCTGACAACAGAGCCATTGGGCGTCTTGAGGAAGCGTATTTCGTCGACGTGTTTCTCGACGAACCGTTTTATCGACATCCGGGAGCAAAGCACGCGTCCCAGACACCTTGTACTCGCGAACAATTACTCAGATGCGGATGCCTCCGTTGAGGCCGTTTCAGATGTCTCGGTCTCACTGGATGACTCAGTCGCCGATGGACTTGTAGACGATTTGTCGCCCCCGTTCGATCCGTCCTTGTAGTCTGTAATGTAGAAACCGTCTCCCTTGAAGATAAGTCCGGCGCTGCCTGCAATAATTCGTTCTACAGGCTGCCCGGTTTCCGGGCATTCTTCGAGCGGTTCATCCGTGATCCGCTGCTTAATTTCGAACTTTGTACCATCCTCGCGGCGGTATACGTACGTAGGCATGCTGAAGGGGGGAGATCGGTGAAACGGACATATTTCATCGGACACGCGGTTGAAGCGCGAAATCCATCACGTCCCTCTCGCAAAGGATGTTCCATGCGAAGACCGAGTTCTTAGACTGCCTATATGGCAGAAAACATTCGGGGATCAACTGAAGGCTATTGGAACTCCATTTGGACTGTTTCCGGCTGCGTGGGGGGCGCGCGGCCTTCTGCACCAGAGGCACTAGCCTGGCCTCGCTGCATCTCCTAAGGCCACGCTACGCCTGCTTCGCATGCCGTGTCAGAGATCGTCTCGTTCGCGCTCGACGCACAAGCAACTGTTGTAATCGCCCTAGCTACCGAACCGTTTTGATTTCAAACCGGAATGTCTCCATATGTTGGAATGTCTCCATATGTTATTGAGAAACGGACGTCGTATGTCTCATACGTCTTGGAAAAGAGGCGTTGTCGAGAAATAACGCACTCACACACTCCAATGCCAACATACGCCCGTGCATTTCGGAGCAGCCGAGCTGGAAATGCCGAAATGACACACGCTCTAATGAAAGTGTCCGTTCGATACTAGCCTTTACGCAAGAGCGCTTTCGAGGCCGGAGTCTCGGACGAAGAGGCACGTAGATTCGGTCGTTTCGACGAGGGCCCTTGAGAATGCGAAGTCGATGTTCGGATCCAGTCCGAAGATGCTGAGGTCAGACTGCGGTGCATCGCGAACGTGATCACGGAAGTCGCCCGAGCGGACCACAATCTCGGGGTCGGGGATGCGGCCTAGATCCGTCAGCGTGTCCAGGAACTCTTGGGCTCGTGCTTCCTCTTTGGGATCGTTCGTCACCGTGAGCACACGTAGACGTGCGTCCCAGTTTTGCGACAGCTTGTACCCGGTGAGAAGGGCCAGATCCAGGTTGCCGATATCCATCGAGATATTCCATTCGGGACTGCGGTCCCGAATCCAAACGTTGATGGTCTGCTGTTGCCCGAGTGCGGCCCGCGGGTGGGGGGCATAGAGCATCGTCCCAACCTTCTCACGATCCGCCTCACGGATAATGCGTCGATAGTCCTCCTCCCGGTTCGGCTCCGGCATGCGAAGAAAGACGACGTTGGGTCGAAAGAAAGCCCCCCGGAGAGCCTGCATGCCCGCGCTGAGGCCGTCCGCAAATCCACCTGCATCGAGAACGGTGTGGGAAGCGAACACGCCGCGTTCTCGGAAGGCGCGGGTGAGTGGTTCCAGCGATTGATTGAGATGGTCGCTGTCTTCGTCGGTGATCCCGACGATCTTTACGGAGCCCTGAGGCTTGGTGACGTGTTCGAGCATCAGAAAGGTGCCTCGGAGGTCGCTCGCATTTTCCACGGGAACGAGCAGGTTGGGCTTCCAGGCACGTTCTTGCATCGTCGGCAGCT
This sequence comes from Longibacter salinarum, assembly GCF_002554795.1. Classification (NCBI taxonomy): domain Bacteria; kingdom Pseudomonadati; phylum Rhodothermota; class Rhodothermia; order Rhodothermales; family Salisaetaceae; genus Longibacter; species Longibacter salinarum. The sequence continues at coordinate 616,205 of NZ_PDEQ01000002.1, forward strand.
CTGCCACTTTCTTCGCCGCCCATTCCGCTACGGAGACGAACATCCCACTGCGAACGTCCTCGAACGGTGCATCGAGATGTCTCCGCGCCAGCCATCCGTAGACCGCTATGGTCGCCACGACAGCGATCAGGCTCACGGTCGGGTTGATGATAAACATAGCGAAAAGGGATCCCAGCAGGCCGAGGAGCGACACCCAGCGAGGAATGCGGAGCTTCGGTCGGAAGCTGACGAGGTCGAGACTCTGCTCGATCAGGACGGCCGCATTAATCATCGCGTACGTGACCAGGAAAAACATCGTGATGAGCGGAGCGACGGCATTGAGGTCGCGAACCAGAAGCGAGAGAACGATAATGCCGCCGGTAACCCACATCGCGTTCCTCGGCTCGCCATTGTCCGCGCGACGCGACAGCCAGCTACTCGCTGGGACGACCTCGTGCGCCCCCATGGCCTGCAGGATACGGCCCGCTCCGACGAAGGACGCCAGGGCGGAGGAGAAGGTTGCGCCCAGAAGCCCTGCAAGCACGGCCGGACTCCAAAATGCCTTTTCCGCCATGACCATGTAGTTCGTCTTCAACTCTTCCGGTGTCGCGGACTTGGCGAGCCAGATGGCAAGAAATACGTAGATAATGAATGCCACGCCGATCGCAGCAAGCGTGCCGATCGGGATGGCTTTGCGGGGCTCCTTTAAGTCACCGCTCATGTTCGCCCCGGCCATGATTCCGGTGGTCGCGGGGAAGAAGACGGCAAAGACGATCCAAAATCCCGAACCGTCCCCGGCGGCCGTAGCGAAGTCGCCCCAGAGTTTTATCTCGCCAAGATCGTACTGCATTGAGCCGGTGCCTGCCGCCAGACCGATCGAGACGAGCGATGCCGCGATGATAGCCATAATCAGGTACTGGACGCGGATGGCGAAGTCGGCGCTAACATATGCAATGCCGTAGAGCGTGACGAAAACCGCGGCGTCCACGAGCATAGCGCTATGCCCCGGGAAAATCGCGAGCCAGCCTTCGCGAAAGCCGAAAATGTACATCGTCACCGCCAGTGCCTGCGAAAGGTAGCGCGGGATCCCCACGCTCCCGCCGACCTCAAGACCGAGCGACTGCGCGATGACCGCGTACGCTCCACCGGCCCCAATTCGGATGTTCGTCGTGATGGACGACATCGAGAGGGCCGTGCAGAGCGTGATACCGAACCCGAGGAAGATGATCATCAGCCCGCCGAGAAGCCCGGCATTGCCGATCACCCAGCCTTCCCGGAGGTACATGATGACGCCGAGGATCGTCAGGAGCGTCGGTGTGAAGACGCCGCCGAACGTCCCAAACTTCTTGCGACCCTTCGTCGGTGTGCTTTCAACGGACGCCTGGACATCCTCTCCGACCGAGATGCCCTCACGACGATCGGACGTAGAGGCATTTGAAGCGGTTTGCTCGGACGAGACGGAGCCAGCTGCGTTGGACTCGTTCATGAGACGAGTAGGTTCGGGAGAAACAGCGCGATGTATTCGCGAGACAAAGTTTCTCCAACATATGAATGAACACGGTGACGTGTCCAACGACCGGGGAGAAGTGAGAGCCCGGTTTTGTTACTACAACGAGATTGGGATTCTCCAGCGGGGAAACGGGATAACAGGCGTTGTTATCCGTGATTTGAATACAGTCCAGGATTGTGCGTTTACTCTTTATTGGCAAGCTGTCCGCACGCGGCGTCGATATCCTGACCCCGACTCCGACGCACCGTAACGGTCACGCCTTCGCTAATGAGAACCTGAATGAAGTCATCGAGCCGATCTTCGGGCGTTCGACCGAAGCCGAGTCCATCGACCGGGTTGTACATGATGAGGTTGACCTTGCTCGGCACCCACCGCGTGATCTCTGCGAGCTTTCGGGCATCCTCTTTGGAGTCGTTGACCCCGTCGAACATGCAGTATTCGTACGTGATCGGGCGGCCGGTATGAGCTGCGTAATACTCGATCGCTTCTTTCAGCGCCGGCAGACTCGTTTTCTCCGCCTCGTTGATGGGCATGATGGAGCTTCGCTTCTCGTTCGTCGGCGCGTGTAGCGAGACGGCGAGGTGGAAGCGCCGCTCGTCATCGGCGATGTCCTTGATCCGACGTGCGAGCCCGACCGTTGACACCGTAATCCGACGCGGCGAAAGGTCGAGGCCTTTCTCGTGCGTCAAAATATCGATGCTCGTCATGACGCCGTCGTAGTTGAGAAGAGGTTCGCCCATGCCCATGTAGACGACATTCGAAATGGGTTTGCCAAAATGCTCGAGCGCAGCGTCGTTCATCAGCCGCACCTGATCGACGATCCCGCCGGCAGAAATGTTTTCCTGAAAGCCCATCTGGCCCGTCGCACAGAAGGTGCAACCCATCGCGCAGCCAACCTGGCTGGACACACAGACGGTCAGACGTCGAGCGTCTCCACGCTCATCAATGTCCGGAATGAGTACCGTCTCCGCCCGGTTACCCGAGGGAAGACGGAAAAGCGCCTTCATCGTACCGTCGCCCCCTTTCTGCATCGTGTCCACGTCGAAGCTGTGGATCGTCGCATGCTTCTCCAGAGCCGCACGAAAATCTTTGGGGAGGCTCGTCATTTCTTCGAAGCTCGCCGCGCCCTTTCCGTACATCCAGTGGAAGAGCTGTCGGCCGCGGTACGCCGGCTGACCGATGGAGGTGACGAACGCCTCCAGGTCATCCGTGCCCATCGCTTTCAGGTTCACGCGTCCGTCGTCGGCTTTTGCGTGGTGGGGAATGTGGTCGAGGTCGATCATCCGGCGTGCTTCCGTTTGCAAAAGAGGTCGGGCCGAATCGGCGTTTTATCAGGCCCGCGTAGATAATATGTACGTGAGATGACGCGAAAACGTTTGACGTCCGGGACTTTACCCACTCGTGAAAGAGGCGATCGCGCTCCACGCGTCAGATCCCAGTGGGGTCAGTCCGAAAAGAACGGGCGGCGCACAGTCCAGACGGCGACGCCGATCATCAGGACGGCGAAGCCCAGACTGACCGAGATACTTGTCAGAGGTGAGGCGAGCGTACCGGGAGCAGAGGCGAGGCCGTACATGCCGTGGCGAATACCGCTGACTGCGTACGACACCGGGTTGATCCACACGAGCCACTGTAGAACCGGCGCGGCGCCTTCGTAAGGAAACATGGCACCGGACAGGAACCAGAGCGGCAGCAGGAAGAGATTCATCACGGCATGGAAACCGCGCGTGGTATCCATGCGCCATGCGATTGTGAACCCTAGGGCGGTGAACGAGAGGCCCGTGAGCAGGCAGATAGCGAGGATGAGAATTACGCCGGCTACGTTTGGATAAATCCCAATAAACGGTAGTGCAAGAAGGATAAGAAGTGCCTGCACTGTTGAAAGAATGGTACCGCCGAGCGCATTCCCAAAGACGAGTGCCGTACGAGGCGTTGGCGCGACCATCACGGCCTGGAGGAATCCGGATGTCCGTTCCTCGACAATGGAGATGGTGGAAAAGATCGCTGTAAACAGAAGAACCAGGGCGATCACGCCAGGGAACAGAAACTCCACGTAGTCAACGCCTGCTGTCGAGCCGGGCATCTGAAACGTGTCCTGAAATCCGAGCCCAAGTAGTAGCCAGAAGGCAATCGGCTGGGTGAACGCGCCGAGAAGCCGGCTACGGTCGCGGACGAACTTCAGAATCTCGCGGCCAGTTAGGGCAAAGACGGTAGTGAGGGCCTGCATGCGGTGATACGATTTCAGGGCAAGAGAGCGAGGCGCCGCGGTGGACGATTCAGGAGTTGCGCAGCACTCCCTTCGGCTCGTCGTCCGGCTGTACACCGGCCCGTGAAACGAACACATCTTCCAGTGTTGGCTGCCGGACGGTGGCGCTTCGAATGTGATCTCCGAGCGCCTCGTACAGTGAGCTGAGAAGCTGCGGTGCGTCTTCGTGGGCGATCTGGAGTGATTCGCCGGCTATGTCCGCTCGAATCCCGAACTGTGACTCGATATGGTCGCGCAGGGCGGAGGGATCATCGCTTTCAATCCACAACATTTCCCCACCGAGCTCGGCCTTGAGGGCATCCGGTGACCCGTTGGCGACGAGGCGCCCGTTTGCGAGAATAGCCACCTGATCGCATCGCTCCGCTTCTTCCATCAGGTGAGTGGCAACGAGAAGCGTCGTGCCTTCGTCTTCGCGAAGACGATCGATCGCCTGCCAGAAGGTGCGCCGTGCCATCGGGTCGAGTCCCGTGGTCGGTTCATCAAGGAGGAGGAGCTCGGGACGGTGCAGCAGTCCGCGAGCGAGATCGACGCGACGCTGCAGGCCCCCCGAAAGCGTATCGACGCGGTCGTCAGCTCGGTCGTAGACGTCGAAGAGGGTGAGCAAATGTTTGATGCGCTCCTGAAGAGCCTCGCCACGAAGACCGTAGAGTGCACCCTGGAATCGCAGGTTTTCGCGGACCGATAGGTTCTCGTCCAGCGCGTAATCCTGAAAGACAGACCCGAGCCGTGCACGAACAGCGGAGGGTTCATCTGTTGTCGAGAGGCCGAAGACGCTGGCCTGTCCCTCCGAGGGAGGCATCAGGGTTGACAGGATGCGAAAGAGCGTTGTTTTGCCACTTCCATTTGGGCCGAGCAGCCCGTGCAATGCACCCTCCTCGATGTGAAGCGAGAGATCGGACAGGGCCTCATGTGAGCCGTAACGGTGGCTCAGGCCCTCGATGGCGACGGCGGGAGCGGGCATATGGGGAAGCGAAGAAGCGGTGGGGGCAGAGAAGCCAGCGAAGCGTAACGATCAAAACGGACCGTCCGGTCGTGAGGTTCATGCTGACCTTTCCAATGTTTCGACTACATAGAAGCGATTGGACTGGACGGCACGTCGCATCATGTTCTGCCAGGATGGAATGCATGCAGGCAGGTGCAGCTTATGCAACCAGCCAGTCGATGCCGATGGCGGCGACGAGAACGGGGATGTAGACGATCGACGCTTTGAGGACCCGGCGAGCGGCCTGTCCGGTTTTGGCTCGGGCGAAATCGATCGTCGTCCACAGAAACCAGATACCCAGCGGTGCAGCGACGGCGAGATAGAGCCAGCCGGCGGTGCTGTAAACGAATGGGGTGACACTCGCAACGCAGAGGAGAACCGTAGAGCCGATCATCTGCACGGCGGTTGATGTGCCGCCTGGCTCGAGGACCGGGAGCATGGCGTAATTCCCTCGTGCATAGTCCTTTCGATACATCCAGGCGAGCGAAAGGAAGTGGGGCATTTGCCAGAAAGCAAGGATGGCAAATATTGCCCAGCCGCCGGCGCCGAGGTCACCGGTTGCGGCCGTGTAGCCGCCGAGCGCCGGCAGAGCTCCAGGGATGGTACCGATCACTGTATTCCACTTGGTGGTTCGCTTCAATGGCGTGTAGACGTACACGTAGAGAACCGCTGTCACCATCGCCAGGAGAGCCGTGAGCGGGTTCACGATGGGGCAGATGATGGCCACGCCCACGCAGACCATTGTTATGCCAACGGGCCGGGCGGCGGATGCAGAAATTCGGCCATCGGGAATGGGACGGTTCGCCGTCCGTTTCATCTGAGCGTCGTAGCGCTCCTCGATCACATGGTTTAGCATGCCGACTCCCCCCGCGCAGAGGGCGGTACCTACGAGTGTGACGCCGAGGATGAGGAGGTCGACGGAGTCCGGTGATCCAAGGAGGAAGCCAGCAAGCGCTGAGACCGTGACGAGGAACGAGATCTCCGGCTTCGTCAGCTCCAGGTAATCCCGCAGCACGTCTTGCCATGTTCGCTCTTCCGTGGCAACGGCCGAGTGAACGGGCCGATCGGCACGGGCGACCGCGGCGGGCGTCTCACGCGGAGAAACGTCAATGTCGGAAGTAGACATGCAACAGGAAGTTAGAACAGAAGGGGAAGAGCCGAGGGGCCGCAATTACGCGTCTGCCTTAGGCGACGTGGAAGCGAGCACAGGTTTTGACTGGCTGTGGTCGCCTGTGGATCGCCTCGATTCGTCCAGCAGTTCCGTTACGCGGCGCTGCGGAGCTTGGCGGCGGGCGGCGAGGAGCGTCGTTGCCGTTGTCGTTCCCATGAGAATCGCCCCCACCAATACGTGACTGGACGCGAGAACGATTTGTAGCGTTGAACGGGTCGATGCCGCCATATCGGTCACTAGCACGACGTATGCGGCGAGCCCAAGAGTGAATTGGACGGCGAGTGTTAGTACCATGGCCCACGCGCTGAGGTTGAGACCGCGGTAGCCGTCGAAATGCTTCTGGACGAGGACAAACGTAGCAATGATGAGTCCGGAAACGATCAGGGCACCTGCAATGTGGAGAGCGGCATAGAATCCGTGGATGCCGTGACCGAATTGCCGGAGAACCGCACCGAGGACGATCTGAAGGTACAGAAGTCCGACCGTGGCGTAGGCAGTCCGACGTAGCGTCTGAGCAGCATCGGAGTCCGGCAGGCGCGATGAAATGCTTCGCCACGTCTTCGTTGTTGATAGCGCCAGCGCGGCGAGGACGGCGACGAAGATCTGTGCCGTGCAGGCGTGCACTGCCGCGAGAGCGAGCGAGTTCTCGGTCACGCGGAGGCCGCCAAGCAGACCCTGAATCGAAACCAGCACGAGGGCGGCAATACCGAGACGTCGCGCCCATCGACGCGAATCGGCCAGGTACGTCCAAACCGCCAGGATGAGTGTCAGAAAACCGACGAGAGCGCCAAGAAGGCGATGTCCGTGTTCCGCAAGCACCGGAGCGTACTCATACCATCCCGGCATCCCCGTTCGAAACGGGTCATACGAGCCGAACGAAGAGGGCCAATCGGGGACGGCCATGCCGGCGTTGATGCTTGTGACCCATCCGCCCCAGGAAATCAGCACAGCCGTAACGGCCAGAGCGAGAAGGGCGAACCGTCGCCGCGCCTTCCACGCTCGATCGTCAAGAGAAAGGTCCATGATGCCGAAGGCGACCTGAAAGATAGAGTAACCAGGACAAAGAAAACCGACCGCGCTACCTGCCGGTTTCGTTAAGAAGCGGTGGGAATGAAGCCTGTGTGGATGTCGGTTAACAACCTGGAAACGGAGGCCGTGTCGTGTTCGATATCCACCGATTCGAATTGTACATTCCCCCGTGACCGGTCGTTTTATAGAACGACGGGTTCGCGCACGACGCCGTGTGAGAATTGTTGCGCGCCCACTCAGAATTGCCAATACATTTCCAACGCATGTCAAACGGTACGCTGATCGCCTCCATTTCTGGAATTCGTGGCATTGTCGGTAACGGGCTCGACCCATCGGTTCTTGTCCGATACGCGTCGGCGTACGGTACGTGGGCCCACCGGCGGGCCGTGGCGGATGGTCGCTCGCCCCTGATTGTCGTCGGACGAGATGCCCGGCGCTCGGGTCCGGTATGTGCTTCGATTGTCATGTCTACACTTCAAGGGATGGGCTGCGACGTGATCGATGCCGGCTTAGCGACCACTCCGACGGTTGAGATGGCTGTCATTGAGGAAAACGCAGCGGGAGGAATTATTCTCTCGGCTTCGCATAATCCGGAGGAATGGAATGCACTCAAGCTGTTGAACGAGCGTGGGGAGTTTCTCACGCCGGCCGAAGGAGAAGCGGTCATGCAGATCGCCGACCGAGAGGATACAGATCCCGCCGGGGTCGACGCGCTGGGCACGCTTCGGGAGCACGACTTCCTCGACATGCACGTGAGCCGGATCCTTGATCTGGACGCCATTGACGCAGATGTGATCGCCGGAGCGGGCCTGACGGCGGTTGTGGATGGCGTCAACTCTGTCGGCGGCGTGGCGCTGCCACGATTGCTTCACGAGCTCGGTGTGGAGGTGATCGAACTGAACTGTGAGCCGACCGGCCGTTTCGCACATCCCGCCGAGCCGCGACCGCAGCATCTCAAAGGGTTGACGCAGAAGGTCAAAGAGGAAGGCGCCGACATTGGCCTCGCCGTGGACCCCGACGCAGACCGTCTTGCACTTGTTGACGATCAGGGTCGATTCATTCTGGAAGAACTGACTCAGGTTATCGCAGCGGATTTCTGGTGGCAGCATCACGATGGCCCTTTCGTGACGAATCTGTCGTCCTCCCGGGCAATTGAAGATGTCGCGACGAAATACGGCCAGGAGGTACATCGCTCGGCGGTTGGAGAGATCAACGTCGTGATGACGATGAGAACGAGCGGGGCCGTGTTAGGGGGCGAAGGCAACGGCGGCGTCATCGTACCGGACCTGCACTACGGTCGGGACGCCCTGGCGGGAGCGGCGATTGTCCTGCAGCATCTCGCCACCTCGGGCAAAACGCTCGCCGAGATTCACGATAGCATGCCATCGTACGAGATCGCCAAGGACAAGCTTCCGCTTCCCGATCTGGATGTGGATGCGCTTTTGACACGCATGGCGACGAAGTATGAGGAAGAGGATCTCTCCGCCGTTGATGGCCTCAAGATCGACTTTCCAGATTCGTGGGTTCATATGCGACCCTCCAACACCGAGCCCATCCTTCGGGTTTACGCCGAAGCGTCCACCGTGGCGAAAGCACAGGCCCTGGCGGATCGCTTCAAACAGGAACTATCCGACATGATCGGCTAGCCCGTCCGCTCGCTCGAGTCGGCATCACCATTTCTCATCGACCGTTCTTCGACACTCATTTCTGGTCTCAATCATATGCCCGACGAAAACGCCTCAACGCAGGTCGACCCATCGTATGACCTCATATCCTCACGGCGTCAGCCGCTCGACGCTATTTTTAACCCGAAGAATGTCGCCGTCATCGGCGCGAGTGAACAACCCGGCAGCGTGGGGCGAACGCTCCTGTGGAATTTGATCAGCAACCCGTTCGGGGGAACCGTTTTTCCCGTAAACCCGAACCGGGACAGTGTATTGGGAATCACGGCGCACGATACGATCGGTTCGATCGATTCGGACGTTGATCTTGCGGTGATCGCGACGCCGGCGCATACGGTTCCGTCGATCGTAAAAGAGTGTGCGGATGCCGGTGTGGGTGGCATTATCATCATCTCGGCTGGCTTCCGTGAGATCGGTGAGCAGGGCGCGGAGCTAGAGAAGGAGATTCTCAACATCGCGCAGCGCGAGGGTGTGCGCATCGTGGGGCCGAACTGCCTCGGGGTGATGCGACCGCCGTCTGGCCTCAACGCCACGTTCGCCGGGGCCATGGCTCGCCCGGGTAACGTGGCGTTCGTCAGTCAGAGCGGTGCGCTCCTCACCTCGATTCTCGACTGGAGCTTCCGCGAAAACGTCGGGTTCAGCGCCTTTGTCTCCATCGGCTCGATGCTGGATGTCGACTGGGGCGACGTCATCCATTATCTGGGGGACGATCCCAAGACGGAAGCGATCGTTCTCTACATGGAATCGATTGGCGACGCCGGGTCCTTTATTTCGGCGGCTCGTGACGTGGCGCAGTCGAAGCCCATCATCGTCATCAAAGCCGGGCGGACACAAGCCGCTGCGCAGGCTGCCGCCTCCCACACGGGAACGCTCGCCGGTTCGGACGCTGTGCTCGATGCCGCATTCCGGCGTACGGGCGTCCTCCGTGTCGATCGGATCAACGATCTGTTTTACATGGCGGAGGTGTTGGCCAAGCAGCCACGTCCGCGTGGACCACGTCTCACGATTCTGACCAATGCGGGTGGGCCAGGCGTATTGGCGACGGATGCCCTGATCGAGGGCGGTGGGGAGCTTACGCCGATCTCGGACCACGCGATGGAGCAATTTAATGCTGTTCTGCCGGAGGCATGGAGCCATGGCAACCCCGTGGACATCCTTGGTGACGCCGATCCGAAGCGGTATGCGCAGGCGCTCGAAATCGCCTCGCAGGATGAAAACTCGGATGGCCTGCTCGTCGTGCTGACGCCGCAGGCGATGACGGAGCCGACGAAGACGGCCGAGCATCTCCGGCCGTATGCGCGCAATAATCGCAAGCCGGTGCTCGCAAGCTGGATGGGAGGCGCAGCGATCGAATCGGGAGAAAACATCTTGAACGAGGCGGGCCTGCCCACCTTCGCGTATCCCGATACCGCGGTGCGCGCGTTCAACAACATGTGGCGGTACAGCTACAACCTCAAGGCGCTATACGAAACCCCTAGCCTGCCGCAGGACGAGGAGGGGCTGCCGGCCCGGGACGACGCCAACTCCATCGTTCAGAGCGCCCACAAAGATGGTCGGGTTTTGCTCACAGAAGCAGAGTCGAAACGGCTGCTGAAAGCCTACGGAATCCCGACAGTTGAGACGCGGATCGCGGAGACAAAAAACGATGCCGTTGCAGCAGCAGATGATATCGGTTATCCGGTTGTCGTCAAGCTCCATTCGCTGTCGATCACACACAAAACGGACGTGGGGGGCGTCAAGCTCAACCTTGAGAATGCCGAGGAGGTCGAGTCCGCCTTCGACGCCGTCAAAGGTGGCGTCCCTGCCGATGGCTTCGACGGCGTGACCGTTCAACCGATGGTCGACCTTTCCGATGCGTACGAACTGATTGTCGGGAGCAGTATGGACGATCAGTTTGGTCCGGTTCTGCTCTTCGGGTCCGGAGGGCAGCTCGTCGAGGTGGTGAAGGATAGCGCGCTCGGCCTTCCGCCGCTCAACACGACTCTGGCGCGCCGAATGATGGAGCAGACGAAAATCTACGAGGCACTTCAGGGCGTGCGCGGTCGCGAGCCGGTCGATATGGATGCGCTCGAGAAGCTGATGGTTCGATTCAGTCAACTCGTTGCGGAGCAGCCGCGCATCAAGGAGATTGACGTCAATCCGCTTCTCGCGCAGCCCGGGGATGAAGGACTCCTCGCTCTGGATGCACGGGTCGTTCTCCACCCGTACGAAGTTGATGACGCAGATCTTCCGTCACCTGCAATTCGGCCGTATCCGCGGCAGTACGTCGGGCAGCACACGATGCGTAGCGGTAAAGAGGTCACCGTGCGACCGATCCGACCGGAGGATGAGCCAAAGGTCGTCCAGTTCCATAAAGAGCTCTCCGAGCGGAGCGTCTACCTTCGTTACGCCAGTCTGATGAAGCTGGAGCAGCGAGTTGCACACGAGCGGCTCGCACGCATCTGCTTCATCGACTATGCCCGTGAAATGGCTTTGGTCGCCGAAACCGAGGATGAGGAAATCATCGGAATCGGGCGATTGACCCAGCCGCCGGGACGAAACGAGGCGGAGTTTGCTATGCTCGTGATTGATGAATATCAGGGCGAGGGAATCGGCACGGAGCTACTCCGTCGCCTGGTTCAGGTTGGCGAGGATGAAGGGCTTGACCGCATCACAGCGGATATTCTGCGTCAGAATCGGGCGATGCAGCGCGTCTGCGAGAAGATCGGCTTCCAGATCCTGCATTCAAACGATCCGGCCGAGGAGATGGTGAAGGCGGTCAAAGAGCTTTGATCAGCTCTCCGAACCACGCTTTTCCCACGCGCTGTGACGTAGGCTCGATCCTATTGGCAAGATGGTAACGACGAGGACGGCAGGATTCTGCAACGTCCGAAGGGGTCGAGTCTACAACAAGACGACGAAACCTGAAGCCCGCTGTCATTGCGCAGAATAGTCTACTCGATTCGGGCCTGGCACAGACGTGTCGTTCTCGGGATTCTTCTTTCTTTGCGATACGCTGGACTCGCAGCACTGCCCTCAATATGACCGATCCTCCCACATCTCAGGCGGAGTTACAAGATCGGGTACATCAACTCGAGCAGCGTGTCCAAGCGCTGCGTGACGAGGTTGAACGTGAACGTGTTGCTCGAGAGACCAGTGAGTCGCTGCTGGACCGGGCGGCCGACGGTGCATTTACAGCGCAGGTCGATGAGCAGGGGCGAATCATCAGCGTCTGGGTGGATGAATCCATGCCCGTGCAGCGGGACGTGTTGCAGTCTGTCTTGCAGTCCGAACCCGTGCCCGCGCACTGCCGTCACGTTGTGAATACGGGTCGTCCGGTGCGTTTTCTCGTTGAGCCAAATGGCTCGGACTCGAACGGAACGGTGGATGCACCTTCGGGAGATGCAACGACGAGTGGCATGGGAGCCGAGGAAACGACGCTCGATGCGAGCGTTGAGGCATGGGACGTCACTCTGGTTTCGGTACGTGCCGCGGAGGCGAGCCTGTTCGAGTTGCCGTTGTCGCAGGGGGATGGAGGCATCGTCGACGGTGCGTCTTACGTTCGAGGCATCCTTCGGACGGCCACAGCACAGGCGGGGCAGCGTGTCCTTCGGGAATCTCACGCTTTGCAGCACGAACTGGTTGAGCTCCTGCCCGATGCGATTCTGATTGTTGGGTCGGACGACCGGATTCTCTTTTCCAATTCTGCAGCGCTGAAGATGGTCGGTGCGTCCGACGAGGACGCGGTTCACGGGACGAAAATCTGGGATCACGTTCACCCGGGCAGTCGAGCCAGGACGCGCAAGTGGAAGGACCGGATTCGCCGCGGCGCGCCGATCGACTTCGCTGAGCACAAGCTGATTCGCCAGGATGGCTCGTCGCGCCCGGTCGAAACGGCGTCGGTGCCGATTGTCTATCGGGGGCAGCGAGCTGCGCTTATCGCTGTTCGGGACCTCGCCGGTCGGCAGCGAATGGCTGAGACCATTCAGCATACGCTCGACCTGTTCGACAAGGCATTTCACCTCGGCCCGTCGGCGCTTCTGATCGTCCGCGTGCGAGACGGGATGATTCTCGAGGTAAGTGACCGGATGGTGGAGTTCGCCGGTCAGGATGCGCGCGACTTGCTCGGAGGAGCGATGGCACAGACGGAGGTCTCGCTTCCGCACGCATCGCTAAAGGATCTGTCAAGAGAACTGATCCGGGAGGGAGCGATCCATGATCGGGAGTTGCAGGTCGATCTTCCGGATGGACGGTCGCGTGTGGTTCTGCTCAGCGCTCGCCTCACGGAAATCGACCATGCCGTCTGTGCACTCGTCAGTCTGGTCGATGTCACCGAGCGGAAGAAAGCAGCCGTTGCCGTTCGAGAAAGCCGAACGCTTCTGGATAAAATTTTCCGGGCGAGCCCTGCACCAATAGCAATCTGCCGGCTCGACGATTGGCAGTATCTCGATGTGAATGACGCGATGTGCAGCCTCATCGGGTTTCCTCACGACGAGATCGTCGGCCATACGCCCGGCAATCTGGGTCTCTGGGTAGACAGCGATTGCGAAGACGATCTCACGGAGCGTTTGAGCGAACAGGACGCTGTCTACGACTTCGAGGCGCGCTTTCGGCGCTCGGATGGCAGCACGGTGACGACGCTATCGTCGTTTCAGCGGATCTCCGTCGAGGGGGAGGAATGCGTTCTTGCTGTGATGACGGACATCACGCAGCGGGAGGAGAAGAAACAGGCGCTCATTGAGGCGAAAGAGCGGGCCGAAGAGATTGCTCAATTCCGGTCGACCGTCCTCTCGAATATGACGCACGAAGTCCGCACGCCGCTTACGGTGATCCTGGGCTTTACGTCGATTCTGAGCGAAGGCGTGAGCGAAGATTATCGGCGTTTCGTAAACCTGATCGAGCGGAGCGGCCGCCGGCTTCTGCTGACCCTCGACTCCCTTCTCGATCTCGCCCAGTTGGAGGCAGGCACGCTCGAGCCGGACATGGAAATTCAATCGGTATCGGACGCAATCACTCGAATGACAGCGTCCCACCGCAAGATCGCTGAGGAAAAGAATCTGTCGTTCGCGGTCGATGTGCCGGATATGCACGTGTTCGCCGAGTTTGACTTCGAGCTTCTCGGTCGCGTGATGAACCACCTCGTCGACAACGCAATGAAGTTTACGACGGAAGGCGCGATCAAGGTCATTGTTGAGGAAGTCGACAGTGATCTCACGATTCGTGTGCGCGACACCGGGCCGGGCATCGATGAGTCATTCCAGACGCGCATTTTCGATGCGTTTGCCCAAGAGAGCGAGGGTAATACTCGATCTCACCAGGGAAGCGGGCTCGGGCTGACGGTTTCCAAGCGCATCGTCGAATGTATGGACGGAGAGCTCTTCATTGAGAGTGCGAAGGGACAGGGGACGGAGGTGACGATCACCTTCCCGGTAATCTCTGTCGACGACTAAGAATCGTTCGCTATCGGCAAGTCGTAGCTGCCACCATAAAGAAATCCCCTGAGGCTCAGAGGTGGAGCCTCAGGGGATACGTTTTGCTCTGGATGTGCTGCTTCGCGCTTCGGCTAGTTGCCGCCCGAGTTATCGGTGCCGCCACCACCGCTATTGTCCCCAGGAAGGGCGTTGCCGTTCATGGCTCCTTCGCCACCGGACGGGCTCAGGCCCTGAGAGTTGTTGCCCGGGGCCTGCTGCGTCGAGCTCGGGATGACGGGTTCGCGCTCTTCTTCTCCGATCGCAAAGTTGCTCAGGATGCAGAGCGCGATAAAGATCCCGGCGAGAATCCAGGTGCCGCGCTCCAGCAGATCAGGCGCGCGACGGGAGCCGAGCACGTCGCGAGTGGCTCCACCCGACGCGATCCCGGCAAGGCCACCGCCCTGTCCACTTTGCATCAGGATGACGCCAGTCATGATGACGCCGATGATTGCGATGAAAACAACGAGTGCCGTAAACATCCGTGTGCGGGTGCGATTCGTGGAAGGTCAGATCGAAACGATACGCGCCTGAAGGGAAGTGAGCAAGCGCGTCGTCAGAATTCCGTGTGAGTAAAAGGCTGTGTCCTAGTCCTCCGACAGTCGGGCGGCTGCATATACAAGTGCCGTAACTGTTTTCATGTCGCGCAGTTCGCCATTTTTAGCCAATCGAATTGCCTTTTCGATCGGCATCTGCACGACATCAACAAACTCCCCGTCAGACAGGTCCTGTTCGCCACGCGTTAAGCCCGTGGCCAGAAAAAAGTGAATGACCTCGTTACTGTAACCGATACATGGGTACGACGAGGCGAGGTGGTCGAACGTATCCGCTTTCCATCCCGTCTCTTCTTCGAGTTCTCGTGCCGCTACGTCGGCCGGATCCTCGTCTGGGCGATCAATTTTACCTGCCGGCACTTCAAGAAAGGTGCGGCGGGCGGGATAGCGAAACTGACGGATCAAGATCGTGCTACCGTCCTCGAACACCGGCACGATGGCGGATGCTCCCGGATGGTCGATCCATTCACGGACGGACGATTCTCCATCCGGCGTGCGAACCTTGTCGCGGTACACATTGAGCAGAACGCCATCGACCAGTTCATCAGAAGATATTTGTTCTTCCGTCAGGTCGCGGGTTCCGTCAGAATCGAGATGTAGGTCGGTCGAAGGCATAGCATGTCAGCAACGTAGGTTACATGATGGTTGCTCCCCGGATTTAGCGGACCAGACGGATCTTCACAGAAAAGATGTGGCGTCGGACGGGGAAGCATCCGCATACGCCAGCGAAATGGCCGAGGTCGCGACAATCCCGGCGGTTTCAGCGCGCAGCCGGTGCGGTCCGAGCCGGACGGGTTGGACCCCGACGTCTGAGGCCTCCTGTACTTCTGCTTCTGAGAATCCTCCTTCTGGGCCAACAAGCAATAAAAGCTCGGCGGGAGCGGTCGATTCGTCCGACGATTTGTCCCGAACGTGTCGGACGGCCTCCGGAAGAGGGGGAGCTGCCGCAGCTTCGTGGCAGATCCAGGACCCGTCAGGATTCGCTTCCCTCAGCACGTCAGGCAGTTCGGTTGGCTCGTCTAGTTCCGGGAGGACAGAGCGCCCGCTCTGCTTCATTGCGGCAACGAGGATGTTTTCCGCACGCTTTTCCCTCAGACTCTCCACGTGCGTTCTCTCGGTTTGAAGCGGTATGATACGTGAGACACCACACTCGACGGCTTTTTCGAGGAAGGTCTCGAACCGATTCCGATTTTTTAGCAGTCCAAGGCCCACGGTCAGTCGGTAGGGAGGCTCGCCCGCGTGATGCTCCGTCGATTGGACGGTGCCCACGACTTGCTTGGGGCGAACGTGGTTGAGTTCCACCTCATGCCGATGCCCTTCTCCATCGACAACCCAGATTACGTCCCCCGGTTCTTTCCGGAGGGAGCGAGCAATGTGTTTCGCCTCATCACCATTCAGAATCAGGCGCTGGTGGCGAAAGGCTGACGGAGGAGCGTAGAACTGCGTTGTCATTCGGAGAAGAGAGATTGCGAGGGAGCGGTAGATCTTCGGATGGTCGGGCTCGCGGGTGTTATAGTCCGAAGGACAGCCCCAGGTGAACCCGTCCCTGTGCGGGCGATTCCGAAGGCTGAAGCGCGTAGCTTACGTTGGCGAGCCCGAGTGGTGTCCCAAACTGAAGTCCGACGCCGTAACCCGGAAGGACGCGCTGAGCTTCATTCAGTTCAGCGGTATCGGGCGTGTCAACGAAGCCGAGATCCAGGAAAGCGAAGGCGTAGGAGGACGGGTCGATCTGGACTCGGTATTCGACGAGGCTCCGGAGGGTAATGCGTCCGGCATAGCGATCTTCGTCGTACCCTCGAAGCGATTGCGAGCCACCAAGTTGGAATAAGTCGCTGCCGTCGTATTCGTCACTTCGGAGAAGCTGAGCATCGACACCGAGGGCGACCACCTGCCGTTTGAACGTCGGAACGTAAAGCCGAGCCGTCGTGATGATGCGCTCCTGTCGCAACGTCTTGGACTGCGCGATCGTGTCCGCATCGACGACCTGGCGAAGAGAGCGACGTTTGCGACCCTGTTCGACGAGGATATCCGCTTCGACGCCCCGGCGTGGATTCTGTCGATCGTTGAGTTTCTGTATCTGTGCGCTCAAGCCGTAGAAGAGGGACGTGGCGCGAGGAATCTGTTGCTCACCTCGGACGATTGTGGTGCCACCCTGGCCGGGACGCAGTACTTCTCGGCTGCCGGTGAGGGACAGGCTCCACGTTGGTTTTGGTTGCAGACCGACGGAGGCTCGATACGCGCGCTCGCTGAACGTAGAGTCGCGTTGCTCGCCCTTGAACGCCAGTTCCACGCGGATCGGGCGTCCCGCCACGAACGGATCGATGCCGCGGACGTCGAGGAGGCTGACCTGCTCCGGTCGGCGGTCCAGAGACAATCTCAGTTGCCGACCTGCGCCAAACACGTTGCGAAGCGCGAGTCGACCCGTTCCGATCAGCTGCCCCTCTCCGTCGGATCCCGGCAGGTAGCCAAGTAGGATATCGAAGGTGCCGGGCGACATGTCGCGGACGGGGACGAAGAGTGTTGCTCCCCCGTCCGCATCCGTTCGGAGGCGCGGGGTCCCGACGGAATCGAATACGGCCGTCTGCTGGAGTGATTCTCGCAATCCGACGGGGTCGTAGTTGCGCAAGGGATCTCCCAGTTGAAGTCCACCGAGGCGCGCAACGAAGCGGGGGGACGTCCGTGTCCCTGGGGGCAGGACGATCCGTTTGAGCCACAGCTGCGGGCCAGACTCGACCGTGACCCCGATACCGAGTTCGGGCGGACGCTTCGACTCGTCGATCCACACGCTGTCGATTCGCACTTCCGCAAGCGGATACCCGATCTCTTCGTGGGCCGTCAGGATACGGTTGATCCGGGCATGCAGTTGGTCTTCCGTGAGTGGGCGCCCGGTCGGGATATCCAGCATCGACTGCACCCGACCGCGACCTAGGGAGTCGCCGCCGCTCACCAGGACGGTCCCCAGTACGACCTCCGGGCCGCGCCGTACGTAGACGGCAATCTCCGGTGGGGTTGTACCTGTATCCGCGATCACGGAGTCGAGGCGCGCGGTGTAGAATCCATCTTTGCGCATCGATTCAACGACTTGCGTTCCGGCAATGCCGGCACTGTCGACCGGAATGTTGGGAGGCGGCGTCGGCCATTCGGTTTCGGCACCGTCGACGAACAGGGTCCAGGTCGTTGTCGTATCTCGCGATGTGCTGTGGAGAGCGGAAGACGGGCTCGCGTACGCAGATGACATAAATACGTACAGGCATCCACTCGCGAGCAGCAACACTGCCCGGAGCGTGAAGTACAGCCTGTGGATGTTGGTCCTACCCGCCATGCCGCGGAGTCCCCTTTCGGTTTTCTAAATGGTCGCTTTGTTCTCGATGCGCGACGTACCGATGTGGAATCGTACACTACTCACGCTTCTGACTTCGGTCGTTGCGCTGGTCGTTTTTTCGGCCATGGACCCACTATCAAACTGTGAGTCCTGCAGCCAACGACCTTCCGCGCCTCCTGTTGCAGTTGTCGACACACTCGCGGAATCCGTGCAGGCGGGCGAAGCGCTCATCGTGGTTCTTCCTGAAACGGTGGGAGAGCGTCCGGCCGAGGAGTACCGCATCCACCAAGCGCCCGCACTAGCGAGTGTGGCGGGACGATCGCTGCTCTGGGTCACGCGCGCCGGGGATACCGGATCGCACCAGATCATCCTGTCGGCACGCATGCAGGGCGGGGATGTCGACACGCTCTGGGTGAACGTCGACGTGCAGTAGCCTCTCACGTCGCGAGCGCAGACCTCATCCGGTCTGCTCCCGGGTGTCATTCTGTCGTTTGCCTCCACCCACGCCCCTTCCTTTTTATACCTCCTGTTTATGGCAGAGCTCGACACCCTTGCCGCGACGGACTCGCAGATCGCCGCGTTCCGTGGGCCGCTCATGGAGTGGTACGACGAAAACAAGCGCGAGATGCCGTGGAGAAAGACCGGCGACCCGTACCGTATCTGGGTCTCGGAAATCATGCTCCAGCAGACGCGGGTCGACACCGTGCGCGAGTATTACCGCCGTTTCGTCAAAGCTTTCCCGACGGTTGGCGATCTGGCAAATGCGGAACAGGACGAAGTGCTCAAGCTCTGGGAAGGGCTCGGCTACTACTCGCGCGCCCGCTACCTTCACGATGCCGCCCAGCAGGTCGTACGCGAGCATGAGGGGACGGTGCCGAGGGACTACGACGACATCCGGGATCTGAAAGGCATCGGTCCGTACACGGCTGCAGCGGTTCTGTCGATCGCGTACAACGAGCCGCACCCGGTTCTGGATGGAAACGTGATGCGAGTCGTCAGTCGCGTCTTTGCTTCCGACGCCAACATAAAGAAGGCGAAGACGCAGCGGCATTTCCGTCGGCTGGCCGGCGAACTTCTCGATCCAGAGCGCGCGGGTGATTTCAACCAGGCGATGATGGAACTCGGAGCAACGATTTGCACGCCGACCTCTCCGTCGTGCGGTCGGTGTCCGGTCCAGGACGCGTGTGCGGCGTATGCCGAAGGTGAGCCCGAGCAGTACCCGGTGACGCCCGAGTCGAAGCCGGTCCCGCACCACGACATCGCCGTTGGGCTCGTGTTTGACGACGACGGGCGCATACTCATTCAGCGGCGGCCCGAAGATGGGCTCCTTGGCGGCCTCTGGGAGTTCCCGGGAGGAAAAGCGGAAGAGGGCGAGGAGATGGATAAAGCCTGCATCCGTGAGTTACGGGAAGAAGTTGGCATTGACATCGAAGTCGATGCGCCGTTTTACACGCTCTCTCATGCGTACTCGCATTTTAAAATTACCCTCTACGCATTTCGGTGTCGCCTGATCGACGGCGAGCCGACATCTGAGGAGGGACAACCCATCCGGTGGGTTAAGGTCGCCGATCTAGACGAGTACGCATTTCCGCGCGCCAACCGAAAGCTGATTGAAGAGCTGGAGCGCCGACAGGAGGAGCCTTCACTGTTTGATTGAGGATTGAGGATTGAGGATTACGGATTGGGGATTACGGGTTGAGGATTACGGGTTGAGGATGGAGACGGTGATTCTTTTGCTAAACTGCCCAGCTCGTTCGGGACGCATGTGAGCACGTAAAAACGGGTGCCGGCGCGAGGCCAGGCACCCGTTGTGAGCAATAGGGCTGGTGAAATTAGCAGCGTTGGTTCGATTAGCCCAGTGTCTCGTCATTCTTTTTGAAGATCGCTGAGGCAATGGCGCCACCGATCGCGCCGAAAATCGCATAAACCACGGCCGAGACGCCAGTGATCACGATCATGCCACCAACGCTGGTCATGTAGTTCTGAATATTCTGAAGGGCCTCTCGACCCTCTGTGGTCATGCCTTCCATTTGCATCGCCTCGCGAAATTGCTCTTCACTCGTTGGAACGAGGCCGATGGAGCCGAGGATGAATGTAAAGAGTGCGCTCAGAACGGCTGCGAGAACCCCGATACCCGCGCCCATAACGGCCGCATTGCCGGTTTCAACGCTCGTTTGTTCCTGGTCGGTGTAGTACCAGATGCCGGCGATGGCGCCGATAATGACGCCGAGACAACAGAGACAGTTGATGACGCTGATCGGCGAGGTGCTGAGGATTCCGCCGACAAGTCCACCGACGAGGATGGACGATTGCTTGGATGACATAGTGGTCTGGGTGAGTGAGCGCAGATAAAAAGGAAGAATCCCGCGCAGGCACGGCAAAGAAAATGCTACGGCGTGGCCGGGATATTCGTCACGACGTACGCGCAAATGTAGTTACAGCAGCGCAAAATTAAAACGACCTGTCCACGGGAATCGCTTGAGACATTTACGCATGGAGATGAGGAGGGGACGCTCTGCTTCCTTGTTAAGGTCGAGGTCACACCCCGACGTGGTTTGATTGTCAAACATCAGCATCGGTTGTCCGGCGGGTCGAGGTCCCCTCGCTCGATGATACATCTTCATTCGGGTGTGCACGCGTGCGTGCTCGGGAGTTCGCGATAACAACGATAAGCAAGAGTCCGGCGACCACACCGAGCAAAAGTCCGGTCGCGAAGCGGCTCTCCACTGAATTGGTCCAGCCGGAGAGGGATGTCCATTCAGCAACGAATGGGCCGAGCCAGTCGATCGCCAGCGGGATGAGGACCCCGACCAGGGCAAGCCGGAGAACAGATAGCACACGATCCCAGGAGAGCGTCCGGACGTGCTGCAGATGTTTGACGATTGGGACCGCCGTAGCACGAAGGGCTGCCGCCAGCACAACTCCGCCCGCGAGCCCGGAGTAGATACCGATACATCGGTCGCATACGGCCAGGTGGACGCCATCGATTGTCGGAGAGCGGGCAGGGATTTGATGGCAGAGGGGAGCAAAGGCTTGCATCAATAGCCACCTTGTTGCCTCCGGCAGCCAGGGAGGAATCACTGCCAACCCGACGAGCAGAAGGCTTCCGGCAACGCAACCCAGCCAGAGGAACGACATGCGTTGGTCCCACGGCAACGGAGACGACGGGTCGGGCATGGGGAGGGGCCAGAGTGGCGATAGTGAACTGGTTGAAAGGCAAAAACTGGTTACGCGTCCCGTGCTGCGACGTTCGCGATCGGTTAAGCAATCTTCACCCGTCCTGCGGGCCGAAAATAGGAACAGCGTTCCAACGCTCATGTACACGCCCATGGAATTATTAGCACTCGCCATTGGAGAGTGCTAACAGCAAAAAATGTAGGTTCATTTGCACTCACTGCTCACTAATCAAGGAGGATATCATGGCGAGCATCAAACCACTTGGTGACCGCGTGGTCGTCCAGCCGCTCGAGGCGGATGAGAAGACGGAAAGCGGTCTTTACATTCCCGATTCGGCACAGGAGAAGCCACAGAAAGGAACAGTCGTGGCGATTGGGCCGGGTCGTGTCGAGAATGGCACCAAGGTCGATATGACGGTGTCGGAAGGCGACGAGGTTCTTTACGGCAAGTATGCCGGCACCGAAGTGACGCTCGACGGTGGGGACTTCCTCATCATGCGCGAGAGTGACATCTTCGGCGTGATCGAAGGATAAGCCCGCTGCTCCGGCAGACGTACTTGCAGTATTGAGTTGGACCGGTCTTGTCCGGCGGAAGGGCAAGGCTCGTACTCAGCGACACAATCGAATCGAACCAACACTGATTTATGAGCAAGGACATCAAGTTCGAAGAAGAAGCGCGCAATGCCCTGAAGGAGGGTGTTGACACGCTGGCTCGCGCCGTCAAGGTGACGCTCGGGCCGAAAGGACGAAACGTCGTCCTCGAGAAATCCTTCGGCGCCCCGACGATCACCAAAGATGGTGTGTCGGTCGCGAAGGAGATCGAGCTGAAGAACAAAATGCAGAACGTCGGCGCCCAGATGGTCAAGGAGGTTGCCTCCAAGACCTCGGACGTCGCCGGTGACGGTACCACGACGGCTACGGTGCTGGCGCAGGCCATCATCAACAAAGGTCTCAAGAGCGTGACGTCGGGCGCCAACCCGATGGACCTCAAGCGGGGCATCGACGCCGCCGTGCGCGCCATTGTGGCTGACCTCCGCGCCCAGAGCAACGAGGTTGAAGGGAAAGACCGCATCTCGCAGGTTGCCACGATCTCGGCCAACAACGACGACGAGATTGGTAGCCTGATTGCCGATGCCTTTGATCGCGTCGGGAAAGACGGTGTGATCACGGTAGAAGAAGCACGCGGCATCGAGACGTACCTCGACGTGGTCGAAGGTATGCAGTTCGACCGCGGCTACCTCTCGCCGTACTTCGTGACCGACTCCGAGAACATGGAGGCGGTACTCGAAGACGCATACGTGCTCGTGATCGACGGCAAGGTCAGCAAGATGCAAGACCTGCTGCCGATCCTGGAGAAGGTCAGCCAGACCGGCCAGCCGCTCCTCATCATCGCGGAGAACGTCGAGAACGAAGCGCTCGCGACGCTCGTCGTGAACAAGCTGCGCGGAACGCTCAAGGTCGCAGCCGTGAAGGCTCCGGGCTTCGGCGATCGCCGCAAGGCCATGCTCGAAGACATCGCCGTTCTGTCCGGCGGTACGGTCATCTCGGAAGAGAAAGGCTACAAGCTGGAGAGCGCTACGCTCGACATGCTCGGCCAGGCCAACCGCATCACGATCGACAAGGACAGCACCACGGTTGTTGACGGTGCCGGCCAGGAAGAGCAGATCAACGCTCGCGTCAACCAGATCAAGCAGCAGATCAGTTCCTCCACGTCGGACTACGACCGTGAGAAGCTGCAGGAGCGCCTCGCCAAGCTCTCGGGCGGCGTTGCCGTGCTGAAAGTTGGCGCTGCAACCGAGCCGGAGATGAAGGAGAAGAAGGCTCGCGTTGAAGACGCTCTGCACGCCACGCGCGCAGCGGTTGAAGAAGGCATCCTGCCTGGTGGCGGCGTTGCCTACCTTCGCGCCCTCCACGTGCTCGACAACCTCGACGTTGAGAACGAAGATCAGGAGATTGGCGTCGGTATCATCAAGAAGGCCGTTGAAGCGCCGCTCCGCCAGATCGCGGAGAACGCAGGTGCCGAAGGATCCATCGTGGTCCAGAAGGTGCTCAGCGAAGACGGCGACTTCGGCTACAACGCCCGCACGGAGACATACGGCAAGCTTCTCGACGAAGGCGTGATCGACCCGACCAAGGTCACGCGTTCCGCACTCGAGAACGCGGCATCCGTTGCAGCACTGATGCTCACCACCGAGTCTGTCATCGTCACGAAGGAAGACGAAGATGACAGCGGCGGCGGTGGCGGTGCCCCGGCCGGCGGCGGCATGCCTGCCGGAATGGGTGGCATGGGCGGCATGGGCGGCATGATGTAAGCCACAGCCCCGTGTTCGGTGCGTGAGCCTCACTCTCACGCCCGAGCCGTCACGCATTGCGACGTGACAACAAAGCGCCACGCTTCCCCATCAGCGGGAGGCGTGGCGCTTTTTCGTGATGGATGGTGGATTACGGAGTGCGGTTTAACGATCGTGATGGCGGGTCCTGAATCGGCCGGTCGCACGCGTGCAGCGTGGGGAGACATCTCTCACGACCCGTCTTCGGCTGACAGCGTCGCACGGCCGTGCGACGCTGACAATTTGGTGGCGGTGTACGGACTATCGTCACTCCATAAATACAAGCACGTAGAGAAAAAAGCAGCCCCCTTGAATGGAGGCTGCTTTTCTCGGTTATACCGACCCGGTAGGGACCGGCACCAAAATGTGCGGCGCGTGCGAACCTGTAAGCCGAATTCTGTCTTCTTCTGCGGGCCGCCGCGTGCCGCGTGAAGGAGATCATCATCTATCTGGGACGCCCGTCGCCGGACATCTCGAGCAACCTACCCGCACCGCGGTTCGACGGGCCGCCATATCGACCCGAAAGGAGGACCTTTCGAATCGTGCGGTGCTGCTGGGTCTTGCACCCCGTGGGGTTTGCCTGGCCGCCCCGGTCACCCGAGAGCGCCGGTGCGCTCTTACCGCACCCTTTCACCCCTTACCTGTGCCGCGCCCGAAGGCGCAGTCATCGGCGGGACTTCTCTCTGTTGCACGTGCCATACCCGAGTCGGCAGCTCATCCAGTCGGATGCGCCAATCGGGGTCTTCCCGTTAGGAAGCACGGTGCCCTATGGTGTTCGGACTTTCCTCACCGCCGACGTAGGCCGACGGAGCGACAATCCGGTCCGCACGCAGAGAGCCCGGCGAGCCGTGCCCGCCAGGCTCCGTTGGTGTACTTCATTTGACGCTGCGAGACGCAGAAAGGTCCACAAATGGACCTTCGTGGACGGATGCCTACAGGTCGAGACGTTCTTTCATTTCATCCACCGTCTCGTTGTAGAGATCTTGGTCGACAATGATGCGACCGGTGTGCTCACAGGCAACGATGTGCTTCCGCTGGCGGATCTCAACCTGACGCTGGGGCGGAACGGCGAACCCGGCTGCGGCGCCTCGCTTCAGAGGCACGACCGCACGACCGTCGCGGAGACGGTTGCGCAGCTTCGTGTAGGCGTTCAGGTAGCGAGTATCAACTTGCTCCTCAGCTTCCTCGCGGATCGAACTGAGAGCGGATTCCTCGTCTTCCGTCTCCTGGAGGACGTCATTGAGTTTATCCCGGTTCTCCGACAGGACATCGCGGAGATCGTCGAGGCGGGACTGCGTTTCCTCAATCGCGCTTTCGTTGTTCTCGAGCGTCCGGTCGGACTCCTCGATCGTCTCTTTCGCGTTCTTGATGCGCTCCTTTTGCGCTTCAATCTCCTTCGTCAGCGCATCGTACTCGCGGTTGTTGCGTACCTGGAGCTGCTGCTGCTCGTACTTCTCGATCAGCTGCTCAGCTTCTTTGATGTCAAGCTCCGCTTGGCGCTTCGCGACTTTCTTGTCCTTGAGCTCTTGCTCAAACTTCTCCAGGCGCGTCTCCAGTCCGGCCTTCTCGTCCTCGAGATCCTGGATCTCGTCTGGAAGATCCCCGCGGAGCTTCTGGATCTGGTCGATGCGGTTGTCGATGTGCTGGAGACGAACCAGGGCGCGGAGCTGGTCCTCTACCGTCGATTTTTTGGTTTCCGCCGTCGGCATGTAAAAGTGTTCGGCTATGGTCGTGATGTTCGGGAGCGGGCAGTAGGTGCAAACCCCCGGCCGCACGGGAAGTTCAGTTTATGATGTGTAGGCACTTCGATTTCCTGCGAAGAAGACGGGCGGGACGTGGGAAGTGGGGAGGTATGGAAGTGGGGAGGTATGGAAGTGGGGAGGTATGGAAGTGTGGAAGTGTGGAAGTATGGAAGTGTGGAAGTGTGGAAGTGGGGAAGTGTGGAAGTATGGAAGTCGGCAGCGGGCGCAACGTGGTAGCAGGTTCGTTCGGCGTCGCATTTCGCACTTCCCATTTCGCCCTTCGCATTCGAACGGGTGTAACCGAAGCGTCGCGGTTGAGGTGAACCTGGCTGGTCGGGGCGGCGTTGGCAGAGGCGCACAAACGGTTCACACTCGACGTGGAGAAATATGAGTTGGATGCAAAAGATGGTTCGCCGGGAGAATGTGTCGTTGAATACGCGCACAGAGCCCGTTCCTGCCGGACCGGATGCCCCGCATGCCGTCGTCATTGGCGCCGGATTCGGCGGTCTCGCTGCGGCAATTCGTCTCGGTGTCCGCGGCTTTCGCGTAACTCTGCTCGATCGCCTCGACCAGCCAGGCGGCAGAGCGCGCGTATTCGAACAGGATGGATTCACCTTCGATGCGGGCCCGACTGTGGTGACCGCCCCGTTTCTGTTCGAAGAACTGTGGTCCCTCTGTGGGAAAAACCTCTCCGACGACGTCGAACTGGTCCCGGTCGATCCATTTTATCGCATCCGATTCGATGACGGGACGCACTTCGACTATAACGGTGACATGGACGATATGGTGCGAGAGATCCGCAAGTTCGCCCCGTCGGACGTGGACGGCTACAAGCGATTTCTGGAGAAGAGTGAGGAGATCTTCGATATCGGGTTTGAGGAACTCGGACACGTTCCGTTCGACGACCTGACCGATATGCTGAAAATCATCCCGGCGATGGTAAAGCTGCAGAGTCATCGCACGGTGTATAGCCTCGTGTCGAAGTACGTCGAGCATCCGAAAGTTCGGAAGGTGCTCTCCTTCCATCCACTGCTCGTGGGAGGAAACCCGTTCACGACGACCTCGATCTATACTCTCATTGCGTTCCTCGAGCGCAAGTGGGGCGTCTGGTATTCGATGGGTGGTACGGGTTCGCTGGTGTCTGGTCTTTCGGATCTCATCGATGAAATTGGGGGAACCCAGCGCTATGGCGCGGATGTCGAGCAGATCCTCGTCGACAACGGGCGGGCGAGCGGTGTGCGGTTGGCCGACGGCGAGGTGATCAATGCGGATCTCGTCGTTTCCAATGCCGATGTGGGTTGGACCTACCGCCATATGATCCACCCGGAGGACCGCGACACCTGGACGGATCGGCGTGTGGAAAACATGAACTACTCGATGAGCCTCTTCGTCTGGTACTTCGGCACCGACCGGAAATATGAGGACGTCGAACACCACACCATTCTGATGGGGGAGCGTTACGAGTCGTTGCTGGACGACATCTTCCACAACAAGGAACTCGCCGAGGACTTTAGCCTCTATCTCCATCGTCCGACGAAGACCGACCCGTCCATGGCGCCGGAGGGGCACGACGCATTCTACGTTCTCTCTCCCGTCCCACACCTGGAGAGCGGCGTCGACTGGCGCGTTCAGGCGGAGCCGTACCGCCAAGCCGTCTCGGATTATCTGGAGCAAACGATCCTGCCCGACCTCGACGACCACCTTGTGACGTCGCGTATGCTGACGCCGCGAGAATTCCTGACGGACTACAAGAGTCTAAAAGGCGCTGCCTTCAGCGTGGAGCCGATTCTGCAGCAGAGCGCCTGGTTCCGTCCGCACAATCGGAGCGAAGACGTGGAGCACCTCTACTTCGTCGGAGCAGGAACACACCCCGGAGCTGGCATGCCGGGCGTCCTCTCGACGGCACGCGTGCTCGACACGACCGTGCCCAACCCGGATGCATTCAGCCCGACTCGCGCACCGCAGCAAGAGGTGACGGTCTAACACTGTTGGGTACTATTGCGCCAGGAAGGATGCATTCATTTATGCCTCCGATAGCATGGTTGCTGTCGGGGGCAAACTTTTGTCTGTCCGATTTGGTTGGCGAATACGGTTATTACCTACTTGCCTCCAGTCTAGACATTCTTCTAACCGATGAATCGAACGAAAGGACAGGTCGAAGCTGAAATCACCGAGGCTATCACGCGATTTGAACGTGAATACCTGGGCAGGGGCCCGCGCGAGGCCAAAGCCTACATCCTTGACGATATGGTGCTCGTTCGACTCACAGGCATTCTAAGTCCGGCCGAGCGTCAGCTCAGTAGCGAGCCGAACGGCATCGAAATGATCAAGCAGATGCGCTCCCGTCTCGTGGAGAGCTGCAGCGATGATCTGGAGGCCCTTATCGAAGAAGAAACAGGACTGAATGTCGTGAGCATGCATACAGATATCAGCGCACAGACCGGCGAGCGGGTGTTCGTTTTTGTGGTGGACGGGGATCTGGGTGCTCGGTGGCGATGACTCGCTACCGAAATTGACGACTCGGTTCCTCTTCGTGCACAAACTGTGAAAATGTGTTGCGCCGGGGTTGGCGTCTGGAATATGAATCTGGATTCCGAGTAGATTAGGGCCGTGCGACAGGATCTGCGGAGCGGCGGTTGCCGAGCTAGAAGATCAGGTCGTCCCAACATATTGACTGCGCCTTCGAGCGAGGCGAACGTGGCGATGGGATCGGGTTTGGCCCGAACGTCGACGCGGTCGCTGAGATGGCAGGCCGGCTTGGATACACAACTCGTGTATCGAGGGCGGCCTTTTTCTATGCTACGGAGTTTCGCCGCGACGTGCGACTCACTGCTGAAGGCCAGTTCATCCTCAACTGATCTTTTCTCCGCACGATCATTCTTATGAACGCTTTCCCTGCATCCCCTGAGCCGACAACTCATACCTCATCCGAT
Organism: Longibacter salinarum; assembly: GCF_002554795.1. Classification (NCBI taxonomy): domain Bacteria; kingdom Pseudomonadati; phylum Rhodothermota; class Rhodothermia; order Rhodothermales; family Salisaetaceae; genus Longibacter; species Longibacter salinarum. Next base: position 644,328 of record NZ_PDEQ01000002.1, read on the forward strand.
GGAGCTTCGGCACAGGTCCAGCTATCACCGACTCCACGGCGACGTCTCGAAGAAACGGGCGTTGTGCCGATTGCTGTGGCCTACGGAGACGGCATTGGACCGGAGATTACGGAGTCCGTTCTTCGCGTTCTCGATCACGCCGATGCTCCCTTATCGTACGATGTCATCGAAGTAGGCCGCTCAGCCTACGAGCGCGGGATTACGTCCGGCATCCCCGACGAGGCATGGGACGCGATACGCCGAAATAGAGTCTTCCTCAAAGGCCCAATTACCACGCCACAGGGCGGTGGATACAAAAGCCTGAACGTTACCATTCGGAAGGCGCTCAGTCTGTTCGCGAATGTCCGGCCCACGACGTCGTACGCGCCATATGTTGCGTCTCCGCATCCCGACATGGATCTCGTCATCATCCGGGAGAACGAAGAGGACCTCTACGCCGGAATCGAACATCGTCAGACCCAGGAGGTGCATCAGATTCTGAAACTGATCACGCGTCCGGGATCCGAGCGCATCGTTCGGTACGCGTTCGAATATGCACGGGCATATGGCCGGACGAACGTGACGTGCATGACAAAGGATAACATCCAGAAGCAGACGGACGGGCTCTTCCACGAGGTTTTCCGTGAGGTGGCCAGAGAGTACCCGGACATTGAGAGCGACCACCAGATCATCGACATCGGCGCGGCCCGCGTAGCAGCACAGCCCGAGGCCTTCGATGTCATCGTCACACCGAACCTGTACGGGGACATCCTGTCCGACATCGCCGCTCAGATTGCCGGGTCCGTTGGTCTTGCTGGCTCAGCGAACGTCGGCGCACAGGTCGCCATGTTCGAGGCGGTGCATGGCTCGGCGCCGGATATCGCAGGGCGTGGGATCGCCAACCCGTCGGGGCTCCTGGTAGCAGCGACACAGATGCTCGTTCACATCGGTGCATCGGAGGTGGCGCAGACCATCCGGAACGCGTGGTTGAGGACGCTGGAGGACGGCATTCACCCCGCGGACATCTACCGGGAAGGAGTGTCGAAGCAGAAGGTCGGGTCCGAAGGTTTCACGAATGCAGTGATCGACCGGCTCGGTGATTCTCCGAAGCACCTCAAACCCGTACGGTTCAAGTCCTGCGGCATCCGGGTTTCGCTATCCGAGCGGCCGAACCAGAAGAAAGAGCTGCAGGGCGTCGACGTGTTCATCGATTGGGATCAGCATGATCGGGATCCGGACACGATCGGGCACGGTCTGTCTATGGCGGCGAAGACGTGTGGGTGGACGCTCAAAATGATCACGAACCGCGGCGTGAAAGTCTTCCCGGACGGATTGCCGGAAACGTTCTGGACCGATCACTGGCGGTGCCGTTTCCTGCCAGAGAATGGGGGTACGGTAACATTCGACTCCGTTCTCGAACTGCTCGGTGTTCTGCATGGAGACGGATGGGACGTAATCAAGACCGAACATCTGTACACGTTTGACGGAGAGCGTGCCTACTCGCTCGGTCAGGGTGAGTAAACGCCTTCGTTTCTCCCAACAAATGGCTTCACAAGGCGCCTTCGGCCGATCGGTCGGGGGCGTCTTTGCGTTGGTTAATATTGTTTAGGCGCAAAATATCTGCGTCTCCAACGGCTTCGATTCCGGTGATACGTCAACCGCCAGCAGAAAAACCGTTGAACCGGTTCACTTCTCAACGCGGAGCCGCTGCGACGACACGGTTTGGGTAATCTGGACAGTATCATTCGGAAAACGTATAGACGGACTCCTGTACGGAATGGGATATCACAAATGATCGTTGAAGTGACGGTGTTGCCGGAAATGTGCGGACGATGATAGATTCGTCTTCAGGACTGATCCTACGGTCGCGTTGCTCGTAGGAGCCATGTATACGAGTCCGCTGCCGATTTCCAATCGACGCAATGTCCCAGTTCGACCCTTCATCGTCCGACTATTACGAGCGGTTGGGACTCTCCGCTTCGGCGTCTCGGAAAGCGATACGGAAGGCATATCGTTCGGTGGCGCGCAAGACACACCCCGATCGGAACCCGAACGATCCTCGAGCCGCGCACCGGTTTCAACGGATTCGGGAGGCCTATGAGGTGTTGTCGGACGACGAGGCCCGCGCGGACTACGACCGGCAGCGAACATCGACGGTCCGAAGTACCGGTTTAACCGCTGCACCTCGTCTCGATGTCGGATGCATGGCTTACGCCGCGTGGCGGGTGCTCGTGGGCGTGATCGCGGCCCTCATTTTCGTCGCGATGGAAATGGCGGGTCTCTGGGAGCTAAACGACGCGGAGTCCACGACGTGGGTGATTGTCGGTGCGATCGCTGTGGCAAGTACCCTGGCGTTTCTCGCCGCCCGATCATTCGAGGACGAGGCCTCCGACTACGAGGTTCGGTTCGAAGAAGAAGATGTGACCGTGTACGTCGAAGGCCATCCGTGGGCACGCATCCGGTGGAAACACGTCCACCGCCTGGTCGCCGATGCGGAGAAAAACACGGTCGAGCTGCGGGTGGCACCCTCAGCCGCGCAGAGCATACGGGCGCAAAAACCGGTGATCCGGTACGTTTCGCCCGGGAGCGGCGAAGTTCGCGTTCTACTCGACCTGTCCGGAACGGATCTTCCGGCGACGACCGTGCACCGCTTTGCCCACCGAATCTCAGGTGTGCGGGCAACGGTGGTGTGAGACGGTCGGACGTACGATGAAACCGGGTCGAGGCGGAGGAGAGGCGCCACAAACTCAACGCTCGTCGGCGGTGTCGCGATGTAGCGTACGAAGGAGCGTCTCTTCCGCCTCATCGAGGTGCGTCTCGCGTCGGCGCATGACGGTGTCCGCCACCTTGAGTGCCTTGTCGATTCGGTACGGCGCGAAGCCCCGGTCTGCGCCGCCCCACGAGAACGGGGGGACGTACCGGCTTGGAAAGCCGCCGCCGAAAATGTTGCATCCCGTGCCCACGACGGTTCCCGTGTTGAACATCGTATTGATGCCGCACTTCGAGTGGTCGCCCATGAATAGCCCGGCGAACTGGCGTCCTGTATCCACGAAACCACCGAGGGCCGCGTCGTAGGCGCTGACGGAGCCGTAGTCGTTTTTCAGATTCGACGTGTTCGTGTCGGCTCCGAGGTTGCACCAGCGGCCGAGATATGAGTGGCCGAGGAATCCCTGGTGGCCCTTGTTCGACAGGGAGTGCAGAATCGAGTCGTGGACCTCGCCACCGACCTTGCACCAGTAGCCGATCGCCGACGCCGCGACGTCGGCCTGCACCTTGATTTGAGACTTCGCGCCGAGATAAAGTGGCCCCTTGACGACGGCCTGTTCGTAGACGATGGAGTCGTTATCAAGATAGATGGGTCCGTTGGAGCCGTCCAGAATCGCGCCGGCCTTCACTGTTGCGCCGGGAGCGATGAAGATGTTTTCCGGGGCTGTGGCGATCACGCTCGGATGGACATCTGCTTCGGTTCGATTGTGGATGTCCTCCAGAATGTTGTAGGGGAGAAGAGCGTCGAAATCACGCTCGATGGCGGGCTGAATCGTGCCAAGCAGGTCCCAGACATGCTCGACCATCTGTGCGTTCTTGAGCGCCTCGGTTGGCAGGTCGGCCAGGTGCGGCGTCAGGTCGTCGCGTCCGAACACCTCATCGGATAGCGAGGCGCCAGGCATCCACGCCGCGACGACCACATCGCCCGCTGTGAATGCGCAGGCCCGGTCACGCAGCCGGATCGCCTCTTTCAGAACCGTTAGCACCTCACCATCGGCGATAAATCGCGCATTGACGAACAGAAGATCGTTCCCGGTGGACGGTGTCGAATCGCCCAACTGTGGGACGGCCACATGTGGGTGCTCACGTTTTGTTACGGCCGCGACCTCGCGTCGCGTGTGAAGCGTGACATCCGACGGGTCAACATCGAAGGCATCGCATGTTGTTTCGAGGATCGACCGAATCCCGAGACGCAGGTCGAAGGCCGCGCGCGTTTCGACGAGCGGCCGAAGGTGATGCACGCGATCGTCTTCGAACAAACAAAGATGCATAAGGAGAGGACGGTCGGTCGGGAGGGAAGGAAATGCGGCGCGACGGTGCGCTACCTTCAAGGTGAGCGCTCAACCGTCGGGGATGGTTCCGCGCGAGAGGAATAGGCTGGTACAGGACCTTCTCGGCCATGGGTTCGGACGGCAAGAAAGTTTATCTCAGACGGCAACTGCATCGTTGAGCGTAAGCGACTACGCGAACGGTAGAAACACACTTTATTTCCAAAAAACCTCCCGGTCGACTCTCCGTACGTATGTTGTAGGCACTCGTCATGCTTCCGCACCGGACGCATTTATCCAACGAACGGACCGACAGATATGAAATTTTTCGTCGACACGGCGAACCTCGAAGAGATTCGGGAGGCCAACGACATGGGCGTCCTCGACGGCGTCACCACCAATCCCTCGCTCGTCAAGAAGGAGGGCAACATTGACTTCCACGAGCATGTTTTCACAATCTGCGAGATCGTCGACGGGGACGTGTCCGCCGAAGTGACGGCCACAGAGTTCGACGGCATGATGGAGGAGGCGCGGAGTCTGGCACAGATCGCCGACAACGTGGTTGTCAAGATTCCTCTGATCAAAGAGGGCATCAAGGCGCTGAAGGCGTGCGATGAGGAAGGCATCCGCACCAACTGCACGCTCTGCTTCTCCCCAACACAGGCGCTCGTCGCTGCGAAAGCCGGGGCCGACTACATCAGCCCGTTCATCGGCCGCATCGATGACATCTCGTCCAACGGGATGGAACTGATCGAGGAGATCTGCCAGATTTACGACAACTACGGCTTCGAGACGGAGGTGCTTGCCGCCTCCATTCGGCATCCCACACACGTGAAGCGCGCCGCCCTCGCCGGAGCGGATGTCGCCACGATGCCGTTTGACACGATGATGAAGCTTCTCAATCACCCGCTCACGGACCGCGGGCTCGAGCGCTTCCTCGACGACTGGAAGGAATACGAAGCATCCCGGAAAGCCGAAGCCGGAATGGCGAACTAGCGCGTCGTATCGACTATTTGCAGATCGGTGTCGGAAGGCCCGGGGCGACCTCGCTCTGGGCCTTCTCGTCTAAACTATGGCCACGTGGGGCGATCGTATCGCGGTATCCCGGCTTGTGCCGCGATAGTCTCGTGGAGTGGACCCCAAGTCCAGTGCCGGGAAAACGTGCAGTATTGTAAAGATGAATCGACGTAGGGGTTAGCGTCGAACCGATCCGCGTGGGCGAAATAGGATTTGTGTGTCAAACGGTTTCGTGTCCTTACTCCTTACCGTACTCACGACCTTGAGTCTTACAGTCGTTGCGAATCGTGTCCCGATCCGGAAGACCGATGATGGATGGAAGACCTCCGTCGGTGGACTTACAACGGCCCTGCTTCCCGTCCTCGAAGAGCAGGGAGGCGTGTGGGTCGGTATGGGCGAAGATCCTGACCTCCCGGAGTGTCAGCAATATCCTGAAGACGATCCTGATTTTCTCGTTCGACGCGTCCCGTTGAGTGACGAGGAGCTTGACAACTATTATTACGGGATGGCCAATCGCGTACTCTGGCCGGTTTCCCACTACCTCATCCAGCATCTCGAACTGAGGGAGCGATTCATAGACACGTACCGGAGCGTGAACGAGCGCTTCGCCAAGGCGGTGCTGGATGAGAGTCCGGACGATCCAGATGAGATTATCTGGATTCAGGACTATCACCTCATGCTTGCCCCGCGACATATTCGCGATGCGCGTCCCGATGCTGTGATCGGGCACTTCTGGCACATCCCGTGGCCGGCGATGGAGGTGTTTCGAATTTTGCCGTGGTCACGCGAACTACTCCGAGGCATGCTCGGCTGCGACCTGATCGGTTTTCACGTCGACGAGTACGTTGATAACTTCATCGAGAGCGCGGAAGTCCTTCTCGGTGCGGACGTGACGGAAAATACGGTGACGCTCGATGGGCACACCACAAGGGTTGAGGCGCATCCGATCGGCATCGAGGTCGACCGGTTCAAGAAGATGGCGGCGACCGAAGAGGTGAAGGAGAAAGCCGACAAGCTCCGTAACCGTCTCGGGACGGATAACATCGTCATTGGCATTGACCGTCTGGACTACACGAAAGGGATTTTGTCCCGACTGACCGCATTCGAGCAGTTTCTCGAAGAGAATCCGGACTACCACGGGAAGGTCAGCTTCTACCAGATTGCGACGCCGAGTCGTACGAAGGTTGAGTCGTACCAGCAGCTCAAGCGGGAGGTGGATGAGGCCGTGGGGCGCATCAACGGTCAGTTTGCCCGCGACAACTGGGTGCCGGTCAATTACCGATATCGAACGTACACCCAGTTCGAGCTGTGCGCCTTCTATCGTGCCGCCGACGCGGCACTGATTACGCCGCTCCGAGATGGGATGAACGTCGTCACCCAGGAGTTTATCACGGCCACGCAGAACGGTGCGCTTATTCTGTCAGAGCTCACGGGTGCCGCCTACCTTCTACCCGAAGCGATTCAGGTTAACCCGTACGACCAGGGAGGGCTGGCGGACGCGATTAAGGTGGCACTAGAGATGCCTGATGAGGAGCGTAGAAGCCGATTGAAGGGGTTGAAGTCGACGGTCGAGAAGCTGGACGTTCACAAGTGGGCTCAACATTTCCTCGACTCTTTCGATCGGTAAGACGACATCTGTCGGCCGGGTGCATGTGCGTTGCGCAGGGAGGAGGCATCACGGCTGATTTTGGGGTCTCTCCGATACATTCATCTCGCTTCATCAACCGGTCTTCTTTCATGCCTCCTGTTGTTGATAAACCGCTGTTTTTTCTCGACTATGACGGCACACTAGCTCCGATCGTAGATGACCCGGAGAAAGCCGTTCCTCACCCAGATATCCCACCGATATTGCAAGGGTTGAGCGACAGGTATCCCGTCTGGATTGTGACGGGTCGCGACATTGCTCAGCTCGGGGCCTTCATTGATCTTCCCCTTCAGGCCATCGGTCTTCACGGGTCTCAGGCGGGTACCATCGGTGGAGACACCAAGTATCTCGTGCCGGACGAGGCGGCGGAGGCGATTTCATCCCTCCGCCAGAGCGTGCCGTCGATCGACGGCGTACGCGTCGAAGACAAGAGCCAGGCGTTTGCTGTCCATTACCGGAATGCGACGGACGAGGAAGATGCCCGTGAGCGGCTCAAAGCCTGGACGAACACGATGCCGGAGATTCTGGAGGCGATCTGGGGGAAAAAGGTGGTCGAGCTCCGGCCGGAAGGGTGGACGAAGGGGACCGCGGTTCGGCGCATTGCGTCGGATTATCCGGATCACACGCCCGTGTACCTTGGCGACGATGTTACGGACGAAGACGCGTTCGAGGAGCTGCATACATTCGACCGCGACACGGTGACCATCAAGGTCGGAAACGATGCGACTGCGGCACATCATCGTCTGCGTGATCCCGACGAGGTGGTCGAATACCTCCGGTCGTATCTTTCTGCGTCCTCATAGCAACGCCCCAGGCCTCGCATGAATGGAGAGAGAGCCCTGCAATGAAAGAGTGCACCCGGTTCGTAAAGAAGTTCTCCAGCGTGAACAATCGCCTTCATCCGCCGTGGTACTCTATAACGAAACTCAGAGAAGGTATCTCGACGCCAGAATGACATCCCCCGCCCGCACTTCCTGTTGTTGTTGCGTGTCCGCCGGGAGGGGACGGTCTGCCTGGTTCATGACGTGCTCGCATTGAGTTTCGTCGTGGCATTTGCAGCGTTTGTTGCCCCTCTCGGCATGACCGCGAGGGGCTTTTCTATAGCCGTTCGCGGTGATTCCCCCTCGACATTGGGGTGAACACATGCCGCAGGGTCTCATCCCAACATCGTTTTTCAACGTTACCAATACTCAGGCTATGGCCGAATACGCACATCCCGACGTGCTCGTCTCCACCGATTGGGTGGCTGAGCACATGCACAACACGGACAACGTCCGACTCGTCGAAGCGAACGAAGACGTTCTCCTGTACGAGACGGGTCACATTGAGAACGCCGTCAAGATCGACTGGGTGCAGGATCTGCAGGACGACACGGTTCGCGACTTCATCGATGCGGAGGCATTTGCCGAACTGTGCGCCGAAAATGGTATTTCCAACGATACCACGGTGGTCTTCTACGGCGACCGAAATAACTGGTGGGCCTGCTACGCTTTCTGGGTGTTCAGGCTGTATGGTCACGAAAACGCCGTCATCATGGATGGTGGCCGGAAGAAGTGGGTCGACGAAGGCAGAGATCTCACGCGAGAGAAGCCGGACTTTTCGCGGGCCGAGTACACCGCGCCGGACGGGCCGAATGTGTCGATCCGTTCCTTCCGAGACGAGGTGCTGGAGCACCAGAAGCGGAGGGGTCAGATGGTGGATGTGCGTTCTCCAGAGGAATTCCGCGGCGAGATCACGCACCTTCCGGATCTTCCGGAGGAAAGTTCGATGCGCGGCGGTCACATTCCCGGCGCACGAAATGTGCCGTGGTCTACGGCCGTGAACGAGGACGGTACCTTCAAATCCCGCGAGGAGCTGGAGAAGATCTACCAGGAGGGCGAAGGCCTCGATCGCTCGGCGGAAACGATCGCGTACTGCCGTATCGGCGAGCGATCGAGCCATACGTGGTTCGTGCTAACGTATCTCCTCGGGTTTGACAACGTCAGTAACTACGACGGCTCCTGGACCGAGTGGGGCAACCTGGTCGGTATGCCGATCGAGCGGGGCGATGCGCAGCCCGTGGAGGCATAACGACGGCCCGATTGCTTGCACTGGCTTTGCGCCGGGGGCGATGACGGTCGTCCCCGGCGCAAGCATTTCGGTTTCTGTTTTCCTACTTCTATCCCGCATGAATCGTCTCGAAGAGATCGCCGAACCGTTCCAGATGGCCGATCGTGATTTCCGTCTGGAGCTCTTGCTCGAATACTCCGACAAGCTGCCGGAGCTGCCTGATGACTACAGGGAGCTTCGAGATCAGGGAATGAACATGGTGCATGAGTGCCAGTCTCCGGTCTTCCTGATGGCAGAAGTTGAGGATGGCACCGTGCGCGTTATTGGCGACGTGCCCCGTGAGGCGCCGACCGCACGGGCGTTTGTGTCCATTCTGCGCGACGCATTTGATGGCGAGCCGCCGAGCGAGGTCCTGGACGCGCCCGCTGATGCCCTTCGCGTCCTCGGGCTCTCCGATCTGCTGGGTATGCAACGCACGCAGGGGCTTAGCGCCATCTACGGCCGACTTCGCAAGCAAGTCCGAGAGAAATCGCAGAGTCAAGCGTAACGCACATTCAGATCCGCGATGGCCCCGCGAATAGACCTAAAGAGGTCAAGCTGGCAGGCACCTGTCGGACGGACAGAGGCAAAGAACGGGGTTTGTCGAATCGACAGATCGATACGCGATCGGTCCGTCACGGCGTCACCCTTCGATTTTGAAGGGTCGGAAAGAGTGGCAGAGAACGCGATCCAGGACGGCGCTGGTACGAGAGTTGTCTGGGGGATTCGTAGACCTATCAAGCTTCGTATGCCCAGTGTAGACTATCGCGTACGAGGCCATTGCAATCATATCCCTGATGTTGCACAGCTTGAATATCTAAGACCATGACAAAGCTGATCCGTACTCCAAATCGCAACCTCTCGTCCCTTCAGCAGGAAATCGACCGCCTCTTTGAGGGCTTCTTCCCGACGCGTTCCTCCGATGAAGACGCTTCGCGCTATGCGTCCATGTGGTCGCCTCGAACGGACCTGATCGAGACGCCGGAAGCGTATCGCATCGAACTCGACGTTCCAGGAATGAACCGCGATGACATCCACATCAGCTACCAGGATGATCGTCTTACGGTGAGCGGAGAACGTGCACACGAAGCCCGCGAGGAGAACGAGGAGCGTGTTCGCGTCGAGCGCACCTTTGGCAATTTCTTCCGCTCGTTCACGCTCCCCAGCACGGTTAGTGCGGAGCAAATCTCAGCACAGCATGAGAATGGTGTGCTGACGATCACCGTCCCGAAAGCTGAGGAGAGCAAGCCCCGACGCATCGAGATCAAATAGGTGGGCGCGACCGAGCCGGTCGGACATACGGATACATCGTTTACGCCCCGGTCGGTCTCGATCGGGGCGTTTTCATTTTGTGCGCTTACCATCGGTGCGAAAGTACAGGTGAGCGAGCGGTGCTGGATCTACCGGCTGCCGTTCGTGTAAAGCGACCTGCTTACCGGAGCATTCTCTTTCCCGTGACTCACATGTCCACATCCTCGCTCAATCTTTCTCTCGACAACCTGGCGATTCGTCTTCGCGATCGTCTTGGCCACGCGTTGCCGGGAACCGAAGCACAGGTTCAGATGGCGCCTCGATACAGTGCGAGAGAGAATGCATTGTCGGTGGAAGGGCGAAATTGCCGAGAGGCAGGCGTGCTTGCTCTCCTGTATCCGGATGACGATCCCTACCTGGTGCTTACGGTCCGGCGAGATGATTTGCCGGATCACCCGGGACAGGTGTCGTTCCCAGGCGGACAGCGAGAGGCGGGCGAAACGTTGCCCGAAACGGCGCTACGTGAGGCGAAGGAGGAGGTCAACCTCACGACTGATCCCGTTGAGGTACTGGGTGCGCTTACGCCCCTGTTCGTGCCGCCGTCGAATTTCTGCGTGCATCCGTTCGTCGGCGTGCTGGATCACCGTCCGAGTCTCAGCGCGACGGATCGAGAGGTCGGTGCCATTCTCCGCGTGCCCATTTCCCATCTACTGGACCCGGAGACGCGCGTGGTCGAAACCTGGACGCTGCATGGGCAGCAGATCGACGTTCCATACTACCGCGTCGAGGGGCACACGGTCTGGGGGGCGACAGCGATGATGCTGTCCGAGTTGCTCGCCTGTGTGCGAGACGTGGTGTAGAGCGTGTAGCGTTATCGCCGGCATGGGTCAAAAAAAAGACCGCAGCCTCCGGCAATCGGAAGCTGCGGTCGATCTACGTACCGGTACGGCTCACGCGGAATCGCAATTATACGTTTTCCGAATGATATTGTCGGGATTGCCCGAACCGTGTCCTCGCAGCGGCTCTGCGTTGGGAAGAAAAACGTTTCAACGATATACGTTCACAACCTGTTTGTCGGACGGTCTCTGGTCTGCGACTTCGTGGATCTCGCCCTGTGCAGCTACTTCACTCGCCAGGTAGCTCTGCTACATGACTCGCTTGAGCGCTCCACAGGGGCTTCGCCCACTGTGTTTACTGCGTCAGTCGCTTCGCTCGTGTCGGCTACCGATTCATCCACCAAACAGGTTCTCAAACGTTCTTCGGCTAGGATGTGGCGCGTCTGCCGAATCGAAGCCGTTGGAGATACCGATATTTTAAAGTCGAAACGGCATTACTTGGCGGGAAGGATCGTGCCTTCTGCTGTGCCAAAGCCGACGCGGTAGTCGTCTCCCTGTGCGTGGCCTGACATCACCACCCGGTCGCCGTCCTGCAGGAAGGAGCGCGTCTCGCCCGACGGCATCTCGAGCGGTCGTTCTCCGCGCCACGACAGCTCCAGCATCGAGCCGTAGCTATCCTCGGTGGGGCCGGAGATCGTCCCGGACGCGAGCATGTCACCAGGGCGGAGGTTGCAGCCGTTCACCGTGTGGTGGGCCACCTGCTGCGCGACGCTCCAGTACATGTAGCTGAAGTTGGTCTCGCAGATCGTATGCGGTGCGTCCATCGACTCCGTCTGGAGACCGACCTTCAGCTCGATGTCAAAGTTCTGAGCGCCGCTCTGCTTCAGGTATTCTAGCGGCTCCGGATCTTGCTCCGGTCCGTCGACGCGGAATGGATCAAGCGCGGCCATCGGGACGACCCACGGGGAGATCGTGGTGGCAAAGCTCTTCCCGAGGAACGGCCCGAGCGGAACGTATTCCCACTTCTGAATGTCACGCGCACTCCAGTCATTGACGAGCACGAGGCCGAAGACATGGTCGCCTGCGTCGTCGATGTCGATGGGCGAGCCCAGTTCGTTGCCCGGGCCGACGAGGGCGCCGACTTCAAGCTCAAAGTCGAGGAGGTTGCTCGGACCGTAAATCGGTGGTTTGTCCTCGTCCGGCTTCAACTGACCACTCGGCCGCCGCACGTCTTGTCCGCTCGGGATGATCGAGCTCGCACGTCCGTGATAACCAACCGGGAGGTGCAGCCAGTTCGGTTTCAGCGCGTTTTCCGGGCCGCGAAACATCGTACCGATGTTGGTCGCATGCTCGCGTGAGGAGTAGAAATCGGTGTAGTCGCCGATGTCTACCGGCATCAGCATCTCGACGCGATCGCGGTCGACCATGACCTCTTTCTGCAGGTCTGCGTCGTCGCGCAGGTCGGGTGTATCGTCCCGGAGGAGGTCATGGACACGAGTGCGCACGGCCGACCAAGCCTCCTTTCCGAGACTCATCAGCGGGTTCAGCGTGGACTGGTGGAAGGGCATGCTGGCTTCCAGCGCGGGATGATCGAACAACCCTGCATCGAAGCACGCGGCTAGGTCCAGCACTCGATCTCCGATGGCAACGCCCACGCGGGGCCGGTCGGCCTTATCGAGGCGGAAGATGCCATAGGGAAGATTCTGGATGGGAAAGTCACTCGTCGCGTCGACATCAACAAAAGAAGAGATCGACGGATCGGTCGTGGGGTCAGACATATAGGCAGTTCGCAGTGCGTGAGAGAAAGCAAGTACGGGATGGAAAAGAGTCTCAGACGTGGACTACATCAGGTCCAAATCCTGAAGGTCGTCCACCGGTTCTTCGAAGCTACAGCTTCCGAATGAGGTGATGAGATTCTCGCGCGCATGGTCGACACCGGCGATGGGGCATCGCACGTCCCGCCAGGCGAACGAGTCCTTGAGGAATTGGAAATTCTCGGCGTTGTCCTCGTTCAGGATGGCTTGAACACCTGCCTTGTCCAGCTTGTGCTCCGATGCCATGACGGCGGCGCCAAAGACGTTAAAAAAGCCGTGCATCATGGTGCCGACGTCATCGTCATGGTGGCGGACGGGGTGATGGAGACCCGCCGTGGCTTTCATTCGAACCCCGGCATTCCGGCACGTCGTGATAGCATGAGCAACGTGTTCAACATCTGGGACCTCCTCCGGGTGCACCCCGCCACAGCGTATTTTGAGCCCGATCGTCGTGCGAGCAGGCAGCGACTGACGACTGTTAAATTCCGCCGCGGCTGCGGCAAACCGTTCGATTGCCTCGTGTGTCTGCGGAGCGAGTGGAATCTCAAGAAACAGGTCGAGCTTTGCGATGCCGGCGCGTGCTGATGCCGCGTCGATCGCATCGAAGAACGACTCAATGTCCGAGGCCGCTGCAGAAAAGAGAGACGCGGGGAGGCGCACCTCCATGACCTCGGCCTGTGCAGCTCCCGCGTGATACTCGTCGAATGCGTCGATCGCCTGCAAGTCGGAGTCAAAGGCGGCGAGGAAGTCGCCCTCCGTGGCCCCTCCTGTGCCAAGGACGGAGAAGGAGAACGGCTCTCCCTGCCGAAACTGTTTGGCGTAGGTCGACAGCTCGTCGAGGCGCTTGACCGGGATCACGAATCGGTTGAGCATCCACCGCTCATATTCATGGCGGTATTGCATGTAGTTGTGCATGGCCTCATCGAGCGGCAGGTCGGCCGGTGGGAAGAGGCCCGCGTAGTCGACAATGTCGTGCAGGAGCGCACGCAGGCTCGGGTTAATGAGAGAGTCGGCGGCTGACTCGGTGGTTTCCATGGCAGAAGGGTAGACAGGGAAGAACGCGAGATCCACTACGACGCGTCCGATCGAGCGGGAGCGCTTCCAGTAAGAAGGAAAACAAGGGGGCCGATTTCAACGAATGGGCGGGGGGACTTCACGAAGGTATGAAGGAAAACAGTTGCATGCGCCCGGGGGCGCCTTTACCTTGACATGCTAGAATCGAGCGCTGTGTTGTTCTTGCCTTCCTTCTTGCAGCATCGGTGCCGCCTTCGTAGAATGCGGCAGACAGCGAGAAGGTCGCGTACGGTCCGCGACGTGCAACCGACCGTCAGCAGGGCGCTGGTGTGCCAGTAGAGGTGTTACCTCCGCTGCGTATGCCAATGGCACGGTGCCGTCAGCTTGATGGCACCTCCCGGTCGCCTCCGGGAGCATTCGCGAGGTACCGCCTGTGCCGAACGCACGACACTCGGTATCATTTGTCGGTACGCACCACAGGCGAACCCGACGACGCATGACTGATACCCGATACGACGCATTCTTTCCCCACGACCGATTCGTCAAACCATACGGTACAGAATGAATACGCGACTATCTGCATTCTTCGCCCTGCTCGTTGCTGGGCTGCTCGTCCTGAGTGGCTGCTCGGGTGGAAACCCGAACATCGGCGCCGCTGAGGACGCCATTGAGGCGGGTAATCCCGATCAGGCGATCGAAAGCGCTCAGACCGCACTCGAAACGGACTCAACGAACGCGGAGGCTTACTCGCTCATCGCCCAGGCGTACGTACTGAAAGGGGATGAGACGACTGATCCGAACCAGCGTTCTGAGTTCTTTACGAAAGCACGTGAGGCACAGGAAAAGGCGGTTGAGATGGATCCCAGCCTGCGCGGCGACATCCAGAGTCGACGGCAGCTCGCCTATATTCAGGAAATGCGCCTCGGCGTCGAGGCTTTCAACGCGGCACGTGAGTCCGGTGACACTACGGATTACGCGAAAGCAGCGGCCTACTTCGGCGGTGCCAATGCACTTGAGCCGGACTCACTAGATGCTCACCTCAACGAAGCATACGCCCTCCTGAACGCTGGTCAGCAGCAGGAAGCTCTCGCACCGTTGGAAACGTACGTTTCGCGCGCCGACAGTGTCGGCGAAAGCCCGTACACGATCCTCGGTCAGGTGTACTTGACGAATGATCAGCCTGAAAAAGCCATTGAAGTGCTGCGTGAGGGTACGGAGCAGTACCCAGAAAACGCGGAGCTCCAGTCGTTGATGCTCAATGCGTTCAATCGGATCGATGATCAGGAGCGCGCGATGTCGGCGTACCGGGAGCAGATCGAGAGAAATCCGGAGAATGCGCAGTTCCGGTACAACTACGGCTCGATGCTTCTCACGGCCGATCGCTACGAAGGTGCCGTCGAGCAGCTGTCGAAAGCAGCCGAACTCGACCCCGACAACCCGCGGATCTTCTACAACCTCGGGGCGGCTTACATCAACCAGGCCGCGGCGATCGATGACAGCATCACCACGATCGAAGACCGAGCACGCGAAGCAGACCGTGAGCTCACGAGCGACGAGGAGGGCACCCTCGACGAACTCGTCGAGCAGCGTGGGCAGCAGTTCCAGAGCGCTGTGCAGCCGCTGGAGAAAGCGTACCAGCTAACAGCACAGGGAGATGAGTACCGTCAGGACATCTGCCGCGCGCTCTTCCAGGCATACGTCAACACGGATCAGCAGGAGAAAGCCTCACAGGTTGAGTCCTGCGCCGGAATGGGTGATAGCTCGAATGGGTCGACGCAGTAACGCGACGTGTTCACATCACCCGTCCAGTCCGACTGGATAGGTTTGCGACCCGGCTCCAATTACGGGCCGGGTCGTTTTTTTTGTATCCATCGGTTGCGCGTTCGTCGTCGCACCGTCTCGGCGACATGTTGCTTCCGGAACGTTTGACCGGGGCAACGTTTTCCTCCGTCGCCGACAGCCCCAACATATGTTCTGGGGCGAAACCGTTCTTCTCGACCTGACTTTCTCCCATTCGCATGGCTGACGACTCCTCCCCTCGCTCTCTCGGTTTTGGTACTCGCGCGGTCCACGCCGGCCAGAAGCCGGATCCGTCAACCGGGGCGGTGATGACCCCGATCTACCAGACGTCCACATATGCGCAGGAAGCACCGGGCAAGCACAAGGGCCACGAATATTCGAGGGTGACGAATCCGACTCGGTCGGCTCTTGAAGGAAACCTCGCCGGACTCGAAAATGCAGAGCATGGTATCGCATTTAGCTCTGGAGTGGCCGGGATCGATGGAATCATGAAAAGTCTTCGTCCGGGCGATCACGTCGTAGCCTCGGACGACCTGTACGGTGGCACCTTCCGCCTCTTCCGTCAGGTGTTCGAGCCGTTCGGCCTCTCGTTCTCGTTCGTCGACATGACGGATCTGGACGCAACGGAAGCGGCGATGACCGACGACACAAAGCTCGTGTGGGTCGAGACGCCGACGAACCCGTTGATGCGGATCGTCGACATCGAGGCCATCACCGAGCGCGCGAACGCTCGCGGAATCGATGTCGCAGTTGATAATACGTTCGCATCGCCGTACCTGCAGCAGCCGCTTGCTCTCGGTGCCGATCTCGTGCTTCACTCTGCAACGAAATACCTCGGCGGCCACTCGGATCTGATTCTCGGGGCGGTATGCACGAACTCCGATGAGTGGGCGGAGAAGCTCCGGTTCCAGATCAAATGCACGGGGGCGAATCCGGGACCGATGGATTCCTTCCTCGTCCTGCGGGGCACGAAAACGCTCCATCTCCGCATGGATCGGCATTGCCACAATGCCCGACATCTGGCAAGCTTTCTAAATGATCACCCGAAGGTCGGACGGGTTCTATATCCTGGACTCGAGAGCCATCCGGGTCACGAGATCGCCAAGAAACAGATGGATGACTTCGGCGGGATGATCTCGTTCGAGCTTGCCGACGACAGCATGGAGAAGGCCGTCCATGTGCTAAAGAGCACGGATGTGTTTACACTTGCCGAAAGCCTTGGAGGCGTCGAAAGCCTTATCGAACACCCTGCGTCGATGACGCACGCGTCGATCCCGGCAGAAGAGAGACGGAAGATCGGTCTAACGGACTCGCTCATCCGCATTAGCGTGGGCGTCGAAGAACTCGACGACCTGAAAGCCGATCTCGATGCTGCACTTCAGGACGTGTGACCGTCTGGAAGAATCCGGTGCGGCGAGAGATCACCAGCCGATGGTACCTGCACCGCCCTTGAACGGCCCCACCACGGAGTCGGTGATCCATCCGCCATAGAAATCGCCTTCCTGGGCGCGTGCTTCCTCTTCGCCGACGAAGCACGCGTCCATTTTACTGGCGTAGAAGGAGACGTGGTCTTCGAGGACCGCATACGGCGAACGAGGCGACGGGTATGCCCATGCGGCCTGCCGGGCCGTCCGGTCCCCGACGGTGATGTCGTAGTAGACTGCCCGACCCTTGTACTCGCACATGGATGTGCGATTGAGGCGATGGAGGTAGTCCATCTCGATATCTCCGGGAGGGAGATAGTATGTCGGCGGGTGGCTGGTCTCCAGGATTCGGTACGCCTGCGTCGTATCCGCGATCGTCTCGCCGTTGAAGACGACACGGAGACGCTGTTCGACCGGCTCAATAGCCGGTGGTCTGGGATAATCCCAAACCGATTCCTGATTCGGCCCGGGTTCGATTCGGCGAGTCATGACGGTCGGTCGAAGGAGTCAAGCGAGCGTTCTAAAGTTCAGTCCGGCGAATCCTCGTCGGCGTTCACGGAGAGCCAGTGTTGCGCCAGCCGATCGATTTCTGCGCGAAGGGGACGATCTTCGACGATGGGTTCGACGCTGGGCATCCAGGGGGGAACCGGTGACGCAGGTCCGGTTGCACGATCGGCGTCACGCAAGTGGGTGAGCTGCGCTAGTGCGATTCCGAGAACCGACAGAATTGGCGCGAGTCGCTCGGTCTGCTCGTACGCGGTTCTACCGGATAACGTGCCCATCGACACGACGTCCTGGTTATCCCCATTCGTCGGAATGGAGCTCGTCGCGGTCATCTGCGCGTGATGACGAAGCTCCGAGACGAGCGCCGTGGCGGTAATCTGTGCGCCTGCAAGACCACTGGTTGCGCCCGGTGTCCATGCCAGAAGGAGAGGGGCGTCTCCGTTCCTCGCCGGCGTAAGGAGCAGGTCAATTTGTCGCTCTGCGAGCACCCCCATCTGTGTTATCGCTGCGTTGAGAGCGTCGGCAGCCAGGGCGATCTGCTGTCCCTGGAAGTTACCGCCGTGAAGGACCGCGGGGTCGTCCCCGCTGATCACGACGGGGTTGTCGTTCACCCCGTTGAGTTCGGTCTCGATGATGTTCTTGGCGTAGGCGATTTGATCGCGACAGGCACCGATGACCTGAGGGGCGCAACGAATCGAATATGGCTCCTGCAGCGGTCGGTTATCGGAACGCTGAAACGGTCCATGGCGGAGAGCTTCGGTCCGAATAGAGGCAGCGGAATCGCACTGTCCGTTGTGGCCACGGGCCGCGTGAAGCCGCGGGTCGAGCGCCTGCAGTTCACATCCGAGGAGGCGGTACATCCAGCCGGTTAGACGTTCGAGGTGGCGGACGATGCGCCGCATTCGTGCGAGCGCCAGGGCCGCGTACGCCGTCATGAATGCTGTACCGTTGACCAATGCCAGCGCATCACGACCGTCGAGATCGAGCGGCTCGATGCCTATACGGTTTAGACTGTTCTCAGCCGGTTCGATCGATCCATCTGCACGCAGCACCCGGCCTGTACCGGTCATGACCCGTGCAGCGTGTGCGAGGGGCGTCAGGTCACCGCTCGCGCCGACGGAGCCGATCTCCGGGATCGCAGGTGTGATCCCGTGTTCGATCAGAGACGCGAAGCGCTCCAGAGCCGTGAGTCGGATCGCAGAATATCCCTGCGCGAGCGATTGAAGCCGAGCGATGCACATCGCCCGAGCGACTTCGCGGGAGGCCAGCGCACCCGAGCCGGTCGACAGATGAGCCAGAAGGCCTGCGCCGTGCAGCGTGCCGCCGCTTTCAGCCGATTGGAAATCGACGAGGGGGCCGAAGCCCGTCGTCACTCCGTAAACTTCGTCGCCACGCTCACGGGCGCTCTCCAGCGCCGCCCGCGCATCGCGAAGGCTATGCTGTGCCGCATCGGTTAGCTGTAGAGTCAGGCGCTTCGTTTGCGCGGCCGACTCCAGCTCCTCACACGTCAACGAGACATCAGGGCCGAGCGTAAGAGAATGAAGATCCGCGGGAGAGGCACCGGTCGACATGCGGAAATACTAAGACGAAGAAGAGGGAGCGGAGGAAGAAGACGACGCTTCCTTCGAAAACGTTCGTTGTAAGAAGGCGTCCATTTCTGTACGGGCAACGGTTCCTTTCGGGGTGCGATGCCAGTCTTTTTCAGGTATAGACCGAACCTCGATTAAGCGCTGACTAATCGAACCGATCGCATTACAAATGGCTTCTCTGGATGGAGCCGTAGAATTCGGTTCTTTTAGTCGAATGGCGAGTGCGACGTTATCACCGTCTGGACTGAACAGGAAGGCTTCTTCGATCGAAGTGAACCGCTGCTTGACGACGCTTTCCACGTGACCCGCGGCGACGAGGCGACCGTTCGAGAGCTTGAACGTGTTGTCCGTTCGGCCCCGGAAGAATAGGTCATCGCCTTTCCGGAGGGCGAGATCTCCGGTTGCAACTCGACGGTCCGGATCCTCACGTTCTAATTGACCCTCTCGCCAGACCCCGATACAGGCATTGTCGCCGGAAAAGTGAAGCTCGCCGTCATCCGCGATGTCGACGCAACAGCCAAGCGGTTGTCCAAGGTAATTCGCCGCCCAGTGTCCGGGTGGACCCAGTGCGATCCCCGGAGATGCTTCGGTCTGCCCGTAGCCAGCGCGAAGAGACGTTCCGGAGAGGAGTTGAGCCAGGGATCCGGAGACCGGAGCTCCGCCGACGATGCCGCCATCGAGTGAGCACAACATGCCGGGACCGCCATCTGCGTCTGCGATGCGGTCGATGACGAGGGGAACGGCAGTGAGGTGCGTGGCTCCCCAGGCCCGGGCGAGGCGTAGCAATTCCTCGGGATCTCGGCCACCATTGGGGTCGCGTATGATTTCCGCTTCGGAGAGGAGGGCCGGCAGGAAGTCGAGAACGAGACCGAATGCATGATCCCACGGCAAAACCGAAAGCGTCCGTGCATTCCGGAGGCCGAGCAGCGGCATGTGAGTCGCGAGAACCGATAGCACGTTTCGGTCCGAGAGGGCGACCCAGGTTGGCGATCCTGTCGTGCCCGACGTGCTGAGAAGAAAGCGCACGTCCGGGGTCCGCGGGCCGGTCACGTCACGGAGAGACTTCGGTGGTTCGGCTGGCCCGGTGAGGCCTTCCGGACGCCATGTGTGCGGTGTTGCACAGGCCGACGTAGGGACACCGCACCGCATGCCCTGGTCGGTCACCGCTGCGCGGGCATCCATGGACGCCAGGTGCGCATCGATATCGGCCTCCGGGGGGAGCATGACGAGCGTCACTCCCTGCCAGAGCGCAGCGACAACCACCTGCGCGAACGCAGCGGAGGGCGACAGCGAAATCAGAAGGCGATCGCCCCGCTGAAGTCCCGCCTCACGGAAGGAGTCAAGCCAGAGTCGGGATCCGGTCCACAGGGACGCAGCTGGCGTGATCGTCTCGTCCGCTATGAGTGCAGGCAGAGCACGGTCGCGCAACCGGTCATAAAGTAGCTCGTGCCACGGGTTCGATGCACCCTCCGCAGAAGAAGCCGATGAGCAAGCCGCTTCGTATGCGGAACGGATCGCACCGGTATCACCATCGCATTCAGATGGCGTACGGCGACCCCAGCAAGAGTCTGAAGAAGGCTTAATGGATCCGTTTCGGCCGATCATCTGCGTGGTGAACGAAAAGTCTGTCGTCGCGGCACGGTATCCAACCCGTCGAGTCCGTGACGTGAGCGTGGCGAGTGGCTGCCGAGCGGGTGCCACAGAACGAGTTCGGCTGCACCGTTCCGTCCATGCGTTGAAGACGATGGTGCCGTTTAGGATTCGTCGTTTTCGTTGCGCCTCTCGTCTGTTACAGCAGTTTGTCAGAGCAATGAGAGACGAGCGGGCTCCTGGCTGACGACGATCAGAATTTCTGGACGATGATCCAGTTGTTGCTTTCTTCGTCCCTATACATGTGTACTTCTACGAGCGTCGGACGCATCTTGTACGTGTAGGTATATGTGAACGACTCGTCCAACTCGCCCCGCCGCACGCCCTTCTTGAAGCGCCCGCGGAAGAGTCGGTTGTTTGTGCACGGCGCGACCTGCGTGAAGAAGTTGCGTCCTTCCGCCTCTTCCTTTTTTACACCACTGAGGTCAGATTCCCACTGGTTGAAGAATTCGACGATGCCCTCGTCATCTACCTTGATGACGCCGAAGTCCGTCTGGTCCAGGGTGTCTTTGTCCTGATGTCGGAGTTTCTCGCCGAGCTGATCGTCTTCGAAGTGGAGTTCGGTGTCATTCACGGTATCATCGGACGCGTGTCCGTTCGAGGCATTCATAGATTCGTCAGTATCTGCGTCGAGGAAGGGGTATTTCTTGTTTTTATCGTCTGCCATGGTCTAAATCGGTCGATAGAAAGGCTGCCGGTGGTGCGGCAGACCTCGTCTTTGCGCTATGTAATCAACGGAGGAAGGTGGGGAGCCGCAAGTGCACGTGCATCAATAGACTTTTGATCTGAGGTATTTTTTCCGAGCGCTAGCTGTTTAAGCGGCGAAGGAAAACCCAGTTGTTGCCAGTTCCCGTACGGTAGAGGTGGACGGCAAGATTGATGCTCGGCTCCGTCGGGTGTACGATGGTATACGGAAAACGTACATTTAAGTCGTCGTTTTCCACCCCGGACTTAAACCGTCCACGGAAGAGCGAATTGCTCGTTCCGGGCGCAAGCGAAAAGAAAAAGTTTCGGTCGACCAGAGACTCGCCGCGTGATCCATGTATGCCCGGAAGCGTCTTGCTGGCGGCATCGTTCGCGTAAAGCACGCGCCCCTCGTCATTCAAGCGCAGAACTCCAACGTCTAAACGGTCCAGCTCGCTGTGGGGTAAATCCGAGAGACGGTTGAGGAGCGACGGGTCGACTACGTGGGGCGCGCCCTCGTCGGCGGTTGTGTTCGCCTGCTCATCGCTACGACCGGCGTTCCCTGGTTCTTCCTGTTCTGCATATACATTCTTGAGCTGTTCCTCCAAGCTCTGTACCAGCTGGACAACGTGCTGAGGATCGGATACGCCCAGTTCATTCTGAAACAGGTCCGTGGCCGACTCGGACGACATCGCATCGCGCCGCTTCTCTAGATTGATCTTCTCTTTGGCGAGCTCGTCCAATTTGTCTTCCAGTTCCGCCAGTCGTGTAGCTTCCTCGGCGTCGCGGTCGTCAGAGAAGCCATGCTCCCGTTCCTCATAAAGCGTATCCAGTTGCGACTCCATGCTTTCGATCATGGAGATCGCTTGATCGATACTCTCGATTCCCTGCTGCGACATCTTCTCACGATCGGCGTACAGGGCTTCCAGTTGCTGCTCCATGCTGGAGATCATGCCGATGACGCTCTCCGCGTCGTCGAGATTGACGCGTGTAAGTCGTTCGCGGGCCTCGTACAATTCTTCTAGCTGGCGGACGAGGCCGTTGACCATTTCGACAACATCGCCCGGGTCGGATACGCCAAGCTCACGCTGCAACTTCTCTTCTCGTTCTGATAGCGCTCGACTGCCATCGCCGGAAGCGACCGGTAACGCAGACTGTTCGGCATCTCGGTTGGCGTACAGTTCGTCGAGTTGCGAGGCCAGCCCACGCACCATTTCGATGACTTCCTCCGACGACGTTACTCCGAGTTCGCGCTGTAGCCGCTCTTCCCGGGCGAGGAGGCGCTGCAACTGATCGAACGTATCCTCGTCTTCGAGTCCGGAGCTCTGCTCCTCAAGCCGTTCCTGCGCCTTTTTCTCCTCGTACAGCTCGTCGAGTTGTTTCTCCATGCTATCGACCATAGACAACGCGTCATCCACACTCGTCAGGCCCGCTTCAACGAGTGCTTCGTGCTGCGTCTCCAGAACTTCAATCCGGGAGAGGAGTCGCTTTATTTCTGTTGGGACTTCCTGCGGTTGGTCGACCTGCAGGAGGTTGAGGGTCGGCTCCCATGAGGCGACGCGATCCCGCAGTTGGTCGACGCGACGGTCGATTTTCTGGAGGAGGTCGAAGGCTTCACCTGTGTCGAGTGAGCGCGCCGCAACCTCGGCCGTCTCTTGCATCGAGTCGAGTTGTAACTCCTGCACGCGCTCCATCGCGGCGGCAGCATTTTCGACGTTCAGGATATCGCAGAGCTCGGCCCACCGTGCGTCACGTTCTAGATCGGATGAATGGGCGTCGTGAGAGGACATGGAGCGGAGAGAGGCTGTGAGCGAGCGGCCATCGGGAGATGGTGCGAACAACTTGCAAGCCGTTCGTATTCGCATCCAAAAATGGCCGTTCCCCGGACACCAATTCAATTTCTCAACCGTTACACCCGAGTCCGTTGTTCGGCTCCTGGCGATGTGGAGACGTAGAGGCCCTGACAATACCTCATTCGAGCTGCGAGCGGCCCCCCATTCGCGTCGCTGCGTCGCTCAACCGCGTCGGGTTCACCTGCTTCACGCGCCTGAATCCCGCCCGGTTCGCTCGCTCTCTATCATCGAAGCACGTTTTGTTAGGGCTTTTAACCTGATTCAGTGCTTTCCACGTGTCGGGCTGATATTGGGTTTAACCCTGCCCACTAGCTCCCGGACAGTTTGGATTTCAAACCGGAATGTCTTCGTAGGTCAACGAAAAACGGATCTCGTGCGTCTCATGCGTCCTGGAAACGAGACGTTATCGTCGAACATGACGCACTCACAAACTCCCATACCCACATACTCCCATCCATCTCAGAGCAGCCGCGCCTAGGAATGCTGAAATGACACACGCTCCAATGAACGTGTCCGGTAGGTAGCCCTGCCCATTCACCTTTCTTTTAGCGGTTCTGAGCCAGTGGCCTTAAATTAAACGTCCAGTCTCCGTTCCGTCCTTTTCCTTTGCTCTGCCTCGTTTCTCTCTCCCGCCCGTGGTACACTTGGACGTTGTAATTCCGTCTCATACGAATCTGGACGAGCGTTCTCGGTATCAGGAGAGCGACGTTGGCCTTTCGGCCTCTCTCGTTGCACGTGTTATTGTTGTTGCGGCGACATTGTGCTTTCTGGTGTTAGCGCCGGACGGAATCGAACATCTCGGCCTGTCGATGCTCGCGATGGTCGGTCTCTGTGCGAGTGCGGGTGACGATCAGTTTGATCGAAGCGGCGATGGGGTCCGGTCCGGTCGCATGACACCGTACCCTGCTCCCGGACGTGGAGTGGACGGCGAATCGGGACCGTCCAACGACGACGAGGTGACTGATCTCGATACGTTGAGCCGCGACGAGCTGGAGGCGGCTCTTCGACGTGAGAGATCACTTTCGCAGGGGATCGTAAGCAGCCTGGACGGCCTGTTTGTGATGGTGAACGGTCGTGGGGAGGTGCTTCGGTGGAATGAGGCCTTTGCGAGTGCAGCGGGTCGAGATGGAGATCGTCTTCGCGGGCGCTCGCTGAATGACCTGTTTCCCGAAGTGGGGCGGCGTCTCGATGTGATCGTACAGCGGGCCATGGCCGAGGGGCGGGCGACGATGCAGGCCGAACTGGTGGGAAACACGGGTCGGCGAGCACATTCGTTACGGCCCCATCGTCCCGTTCCCTACGTTCTGGCCGCGACGCGCGTGGTGGACACGGAGGACCGCGTAAGCGTCACCGGGACCCGCCTCGACGAGCAGAGCGCTGTGCGCCAGGCACTGCGTGAACACGAGGAACGATATCACCTCATTGCTGAGCATGTTGCGGACGTCATTTCCCGACACGCTCCCGATACGACGTGTCTGTATGCTTCACCCTCTACGACCACGCTCGTCGGATATGACCCGGAAGATATTGTGGGCCGGCGGATCGTGGATCTCGTCCATCCCGAGGATCGGTCCACTATTCGAAAGATTGTTTCGGCGGTTTTAGACGGGGAGGTCGTAATTGACCGACTCCGTCTTCGTCATGCGAAAGGGCACTATATCTGGGTCGAGGTCACCAGTCAACTACGATTCGACCCCGCGACGGGGGCTCCACTCGATGTCATCGCGTCCACACGCGACGTAACGGATCGCGTCCATGCCGAGCAAGCATTGCAGGAAAGCGAGTCTCGCTTTCGCCAGATGGCAGAGAACGTGGAAGGCGTCTTCTTCCTCTCAACGAGATACGAGTTTTTGTACGTCAATCCCGCGTACGAAAGTGTGTGGCGCCGCTCGACCGATGAACTTCATCGTCAGCCGTTATCGTTCATTCAGCCGGTGCACCCGGATGATCGCGACCAAGTCTGGAAGGCATTGCACGATCTCTGGGAGTTAGAGCCTGACGAATCACTCTCGACGGATTTCAGGATCGTGTATCCGAGCGGCGAGGTCCGATGGATTCGATCGGTTTGCTCCCGCGTGCCCATGAGCGTCGGTCCGGACCGCTTCGCCGGCTACGCGGTGGATATCACAGAGCAGAAGACGCAGGAGGAGGCGACACGCCAGAGTGAGGAGCGCTGGCGCCGGCTCGTAGAGTCGCACATGGATCCGATCATGATCAGTATCGACGGACAGATCCGCTATATTAACCCGAGTGGTGCAGAGCTTTTCGGTGGACGTCCAGACGAGCTGATTGGCTACGACTTAATTGACCTGGTGGAGCCGTCCTTTCGAGAGGAAGTGACGAAGCGAGCGGCAAACGTGTACGCCGGCCAGAATACAGAACCGTTCGAGCATCGCGTTCGGCGACTGGATGGAGATGTGCGAATTGTGGTTGCGCAGTCCGTCGCGATCCAGTATGACGGTCAGCCGGCGGCTCAAACTGTGGTGCGTGACGTGACGGACTGGCGGCGTGCTCAGAGTAAGCTCGAGTACCGCGTGCTGATGGAAAACCTGATCGTCGATCTATCGACGCGGTTGATTGACACCGGGTCGGAGATCACGGACGAGACGATCGAAAATGCCCTTGGCCGGATCGGTCCGTTCGTCGGTGCGGATCGGAGCTATGTATTCCTCGCATCGGAAGATGGCACCGACTTCCATTATGTGTATGAGTGGTGCGCTCCTGGCATTTCGGCGCAGAAGGAAACGGCTCCCCACGTCCCGGTTGAGAAGTACCCCTGGTTTCACGAGCAACTCAGTCAGATGAGACCGGTCCACATCCCTCGTGTGAACGAGCTACCGCCGGAGGCCGGTGCGTTTCGTCGTCTGCTTGAGCCCCAGAACATCGAATCGCTCGTCGTTGTCCCGATGACGGACGGCAACCGGCTGGCTGGGTTTGTCGGATTTGACGCTGTTCAGCAGGCGCGATCCTGGGAAGAAGAGACCATCATGCTCCTCCGCGTGCTCGGGGATACGTTCGCGAACTCGCTCGCCCGGATGGAAACAGAGCAGGCCCTTCGAGAGCGAGAGGCGCAATACCGATCGGTTGTGGAGAATGTGCGGGACATCGTCTTCCAGACGGATACGCACGGACGATGGACCTTTTTGAATCCAGCCTGGGAAGACGCGACCGGGTTTTCCGTGGAGGAGAGCCTCGGGCAGCACTTCGATGAGCAGATTGAAAGCGAGTACCTGGAGGAAGGAAACGACACCGTGTCGATACTGATGGGCGAGGAGGAGGGGCGCTACGAAGTGAAGTTGCATGGTCGAAAGGGGACGCGGTGGATGGCCCTCTTTGCTCAAGCCCTCTACGACGAAGACGGGAATCGATCGGGCGTCGCGGGAACGCTCCATGATATCACGGAACGGAAAGAGATGGAGCGGAAGACGCGCGAGGCACTTCAGCGAGAGCGAGAATTGAATAAGCTGAAGTCCAGTTTCGTGAGCATGGTGTCGCACGAGTTTCGGACGCCGCTTTCCACGATTCGAAGCTCGTCGGAAATGATCGCGCGCTTTATCGAGCAAGAACAAGATGAGAAGCGCGACAAGTATCTATCTCGAATTCGTCGCCAGGTGGATCGGATGACCCGCTTGCTCGGAGATGTCATAACGACGAGTAAATTGGACGCGCAAAACAACGGCCCCGACCTTTATCCGACGGATCTGCGCTATTTCATGCGGGAGATCGGGGAAGAGATGCGCTCGCACTTCGGTCAGAATCGTCAACTCAACATCCAGTGGAGCAACATTCCAGATCGGTTGCCTGTCGACCGGGATCTTCTCCACCATATCGCTGGCAACTTAATTTCAAATGCTCTGAAATACAGCCCCGACGATGAGCCCGTCGTTGTGAACCTGGCGGTGGAAGACGAATGTCTACTGGTTCGTGTTCGAGATCGGGGAATCGGGATTCAGGCCGCCGATGAGCCGCACCTCTTTCAGGCGTTCTACCGTGGCGAAAACGTCGGTAAAAAAGAAGGCGTGGGCCTCGGAATGACGATCGTACGGCGGGCCATCGATGTCTACGGCGGAAACATTAGCTGGGCTGACGCGCCAGGAGGAGGGACGACGTTTGTCGTCGAACTTCCCCTTGCCGAAGAGCCGGAATCTGGCTCACGGAGCGATTCTGAAAAACATGAGATGTCGACACCCGAATGCGAGGATGGAAAACAGGAGGTCGATTAACCATGAGCCCCCGATGCCTTGCCCTGTATACTGACGGCACTGATTCGTTGGCGCTGCGAATAATCGTAACATCGGGATGTGTACCGCCATGTGACGGGACATTATTTTCGATCGAACAACTGAACACACGTTCGCGGCGGAATTCTGGCGTTTCGTGGGTATCCGTATTGAAAATGCGGAATTCGTTTCCGTTCTTACCTTAAATATCGCCACTCAACGGTCCACCGGCCCGTCCTTCATTTCTGTCCCACTACTGGGGTATTGAAACCCTACTCAGAGCTAGGTCAGATCGTCGTACGATGTTGTGTTCTGCTCTTCTGGTATTATGTTCTGACCCCATCGGACGAAGGGCCGGCGATTCCCACGCCGGGTGAAGATGCACGCCCTTCCTTACAGATGATCGCTCCCCTCGCATGAAACTTATACTTCTTGTAGAAGACGAGCCCGAACTTGCTGACACGCTGGTCGACGGGTTAGAAACACACGGCTACCGCGTGCACCATACCGAGGATGCAGAGGAGGCCCTGGTCCAGACGGCCGTCCATCGGTATGACGCCATGATTGTCGACTGGATGTTACCTGGGATGAACGGCCCAGAGCTCATTCAGGAGCTCCGTGAGAAGGATTATGTTGCTCCCGCGTTGATGTTAACGGTTCGTGATAGCATTGAGGATCGCGTGCATGGTCTCGAAAGCGGCGCGGACGATTACCTGACGAAGCCGTTCTCCTTTGAGGAACTGCTCGCGCGAGTCCGTGCGCTCCTTCGACGTCCGTCGGAGTGGTCTGCGCTCGATGAATTGCGGATTGGTCCGCTCCACATCGACACGGCCACGCGAAAGGTGGCGATTGAAGACGCACCAGTCGAGCTGCGTAAGAAGGAATTCGATTTGCTTCGGCTACTCGTTGAGCGGGCACCGGCTGTCGTCTCCCGGACCATGATTGCTGAGCGGGTCTGGGGATCTGAGTATGTATCCGACAATGCGATCGACGTAACGATCTCCGGGCTGCGTCATAACATCCAGGACGCGCAGGAGGAAAAGGAAAACATCCGGTTAGAGACGGTCCGAGGCGTTGGATACCGCCTTCACGCGGAGTAAACCGCTCTCGTCCCGCATCAAAGAACGAACCCGCAGCCGGCTGACAGCCGACTGCGGGTTTTTTTATGACAGTAATTCTGGGCAGTTAGACGTTGTCCCGGTACCTGGCCCAACCCGTGAGAAATCTACCGTTGTGGAAGTGGGGGCAGATGACGAAAATGAGATACTATCGCTTCTGGACCATGACCCAGTTATTGTTCTGGGCGTCGCGATAGAGCCGCACATCGACGAGGGTCGGCCGCATCTTGTACGTAAACGTATAGGTAAACCGCTCATCCATGGAGCCGGACTGAACGCCTTTCTTGAAGCGGCCCTGGAAGATGCGGTTGTTGCTACATGGAGCCAGATGGGTGAAGAAGTTTCGGCCCTGTGCGTCCTCTGGCGCGACGCCCGAAAGTCCAGACTCGTAGCGGTTATAGAACTCTACGTACCCCTCGTCGTCAACCTTGACGATTCCAAAATCAGCGCTATTGAGCTGATCGCGATCCGCCTCGTGCAGCTTTTCCCCGATATCATCGTTGTCGAAGTCCAGAAATGATCGGGACCCAGAGCCTTCATTTGATGTCTCGTCCGATCGGTCATCCTTCGACGGGGATGAATGAGTGAGGCCACGATCTTTTAGAAAGGAATAGAGGTCTTGCGATGAAGGGCTCGTCATGGGACGTAGACGTTGATCAAAAAGGGTAGCTCAACATTCCTTCAAGGCGTAGAGATATTGCATGAGCGGACGAACGACGCGCGAGTCGGGTCCGATACACTACACCAGATCGTGAGCGACCGCGTCACTGCTTTTGAACAAGAATCCAGTTCTGACCGTCGTCATCTCGATACAGACGGACGTCTACCAAGGTCGGACGCATCTTGTACGTGTAGGTATAGGTGAAGCGCTCATCCAACTCGCCTTTTCGGATCCCTTCTTTGAAGCGTCCGCGGAAGAGTCGATTATTGCTGCAAGGGGCAAGCTCGCTGAAAAAGTTTTGCCCTTCTGCATCGCTTGGGGCCACGCCGCTCAACTCCGACTCGTACTGGTTAAAAAATTGCACGACGCCGTTATCGTCGATACGGATGATACCAAAGTCGGCGTCGTTCAGCGCATCTGGGTCGGTGTGCCGAAGCTTTTCTCCAACGTCGTCTGTATCGAAGGACAGGTTCGAGTCCGATTCTTTCGCCGCGGACTGAGCGTCGTCTTCAAAGTCGTTTACGGCGCGGAGGTGGGAGCCGTTCTCCTCCGAATCGGATGACTCTTCGTCCTCAGAAATATACTCCTTTGATTGCAAAAACGAGTACAGATCGCTAGAGGGGTCGGGCATTTCTGGTCGGGGGCTTGAGCGGATAAGGGCGCGAACAAGTGAACAGCGGGAGCAAAAGAAGACATCGTCTGGCGAGGAAAGCAGGGGCGGAGTCGGCACGGTACGGGAATTCCCCCTGTCCTCGAGCTACATCGCTCGAAAGAGAAGCCAGTGGGCGTCGCTGTTGGGCTTAGAGTGCAGGTGAACCACGAGCACCTTCGGACCCTGACCCGGGCTGATGAAGGTGTACGGGAACCGGGCGTCCATCGCACCCTGACTGATACCCTCCTTGAAACGACCAAAGAACAGGTTATTGTTCGTGCTGGGCGCGAGGTCGAAGAAAAAGTTCTTGCCGAGGATCGCCGTCTTGCTGTCGTGCTTTTTGAGGCCAGGCAAGGCAAGCCCAGCTTGGTTCACGAACTGAACGACGCCCGTCTCACTCAAGCGAACGACACCAAAATCCAGGTCGTCAAGCTGCTCACTGCCAAGATGTTCAAGCCCGGCGATAACGTCCTGGGGGACAAAGGCGGGAGCGGCGTCAATGAAGAATCGGGTTTGCTCCTCTTCGGCCTCTTGTCTGCCGGCAGGCGCCGAACTGGCCGGATCCGTCAAGCGTGCGGCTGGCTCGTCGTCCGGCTCGGACTCATCGGCGTGCGCAGATTCGAGGCGGGCGACGAGGGACAAGATTTCGTCGACGTCGGAGACACCCAGTTCTCGCTCCAGGCGTTCGAAGCGTTGTCGGCACGCGGCAGAGGCCTGGGCAAGCTCGGACCGCTTCTGCTCGAGATGCTGAATTCGATTTGCTGCTTCATCCGCACTCCCAAAGCCAAGTTCGAAGAGACGTTCTTTCTCTCCATAGAGATCACGGAGCTGTTGCTCCATGCTCTCCAGCATGGTCGTAGCGTCCTGTTCGGCCGTGTGCTCCTCAATGAAGGCCTGCATGTCGTCGTTCATATCTTCGACGGAGGCCCGGTCACCATACAGGTCATCCAGCTGTGTTGCCAGACCTTCGACCATTTCGATGACGTCATCTGCTGTCGAAACGCCAAGTTCGCGATCGAGCTTCTCGCGTTCAGCATACAGCGCTTCGAGCTGCTGGAAGGTGTCCTGACCGTCGTCGAGCGCATTGGCGCGCACTGTGGTGTTCTCTCGTTGCTGATATAGCTCTTCGAGCTGCTCCTTCATGCTCGCAATCATAGACGCTGCGTCATCGACGCTCTCGACGCCGATCTGGTCCAGAGCTTCGCGATCCTGCTCGAAGCGGGTGATCTCAGCATTCATTTCGCGAGCCATTTCGGCAATCTGCTCAGCGTCTTCCCGGGTACGAACGCCGAGCGCTTCTTCGATGGCATCCAACTGTTTAGAGGCATCACCATACGCGTCGCGTTCTTGGTGGAGGGAGGCGAGTTGCTCGTCCATGCTGCGGATCATCGCGAGTACATCGCGCGAGGAGGACATCGCGGTCTCTCCTGGCATGTCCGACTCCGTTGACAAGAGCTCGCTCATCTCCTGATGCAGGCTTCGAACGGACGCAGTCAGTTTTCGCGCCTCGTCCGGTGTATTGACGCCAAGGATTGACTGAACGGATTCGTACTCGTCGGCAGCTTTTCTCGTGGAATCTCGATTCTCGTAAAGATCGACAAGCTGTTCCTCCATGCTGTCGATGATCTGGAGGGCTGAGTCAACCGTGAGACCCGCTTCGACAAGGCGCTCTTGCTCCTGAGTCAAGCGTTCCAGCTGACTGCTCATAGAGTGAACCAGATCGGCAAGGTCGTGCGCTTCTTCGGGCGTCTCGACGCCGAGGATGTCTAGCACTTCGCGTTCGGCCTCGTCCTTCACGGTGCTGACGCTTCCGTCGCCAGAAGCAGACAACGTCGGATCAGCGAGGATGTCGGCGTCCACGCGTCCTTCCGCCCGGTCCTGATAGAGGTCAACGAGCTGTTCTTCCATCGTGTCGATCATGGCGACAGCCTGCTCGGCCGTCAGGCCGGCCTCGTCGAGCGTCTCCTGTTCTTCCGTAAGCCGCTCAAGTTGGTCCGTCATGTTCTCGACCAGTCCGGCGAGTTCTTCGGCTTCATCGACGGAGTCGACCCCCAGGACCTTCCCGATGGGGGCCGATGTGTCGTTCTCGCGCCCATTCTCAGCGGTAGGGTCCGCGTCCTGCGCCTCGTAGAGATCAACGAGCTGCTCCTCCATGCTGTAAATCAGGTCGAGGAGGCTGGCGACATCCTGTACGGCAAGTTCATTTTCTATGCGGTCGTTGTCAGCCTGATACTGTCTGATTTGCTTACCCATCGAGCGAACGGCCGCTTCGAGCTCGCGCGCTTCCGTTTCCGTCTCAATGCCCAGAATGGATCCGATGCTATCGGAGCCGGATGCTTCGAGATGTTCGTAAAGGTCAACAAGCTGATTCTCCATGCTGGAAATCATCTCCAGCAGACCGTCGGCGCTACGTAAACCGGTTTCTTCGCTAAGGCGCTCCCGCTCCGCGTGATAGGCCTGGACACGATCGCCGAGCGACGTCACCATTTCTGCCAGGCTTCGTGCATCATCGACCGTCTGGATTCCAAGAACGTCCGTAACTTCTTGCGGAATGTCTTGTACCTCCGCGCTCTCTAACCACTCGTCCAACGCGTTCTGGAGAGAGACAACGTTGGCTTCGATGATGGACAACAGGTCTGCGAGGTCCTCCGGATCGTCGGTTGCGACGTCAGGGGTGTCGGTTGTGTTCAGGATGTCGCGCAATCGAAGATTGATATCCTGAACGGACTGAACGAGGTCTTCGGCTTCGCCAATCGAGGCGACGCCGACGATGTTGCGGATGGCGGTTGCGGCATGGAAGACCGACGTGTCGGGCTTCGAGTCGCTCTCCTCGATCTTTTCCTGCAGCACCTTTATTTCGTCGAGGGCTTCAGATGCCTCGTTGAACCCAGCCTCCACCAGGGCCTCTTTCTCGTGGTAGAGGTTTTCCAGCTGTCGATTCATCCCCCGAACGCGCTGGACGCCTTCTTCGACGCTCGTCACGCCCAGTGCTTCGAGTAATTTTTCAGTTTCGCGGTGGAGTTCCTTGAATGCCGTTTCGACTCCACCTTCGTCCTGCCCCTCAAGCTGCTCGACCAACTGAGCATTGCGGTCGCGGAGTTTCTGCAGACGCTCGTGCATCTCGCGAAAGACTTCCTCCACCTCCGAAATGGTGACGAAGCTTTCTTGCGGACGCGTCGACTCTTCATCGATGCGGTCCATATTCTTCTTCAACGTCTGCACCCGAGGGAGGACCTCTTTAGGGTCAGATGTGCCGAGGACCTCGCAGAGCGAAGACCACTGGTTGGCGAGCCACTCGGGGGGAGGGGAGGATGCCGCCGCGTCAGAATCTTGTCGTTCAGCCATCAGATTCGGTAGAGGTGCGCGGAAAGTAGGTGGGAGGTCAGGGGCCGACTTGCACCCTGCGGTATAGAAGAACAGAGACGAATGCGTTGGATCAGGGCGCGCGACCAGGCTTCGCGACGACACGCGAATGGGCTACGCCGTCAATCCAAGCATCCGGTGGGATACTCCTCAAATGGTTCGATAGTGAGGTCGATCCCGAGACGCCAGAATCAGGCTGACGTCTACGCGTAGGGTACATTTTTATCAAAAAACATGCCCGATGCCAGAGTAACGATTGAATGATGTCTAGCAACGCGCGGATTTGTCGCTATATCCAGGTGTATCCGTTACGGTCTTCTTCGATGTTGGATCGGACGATGGACTGTAATTAAGTCGGTATGTGTGCTCTGGGCAGAGAATACGTAGAATCTTGCACAACGCGGACCGTGTTTGTTGGCCTGGATTTGACAGATAGCAACAGAAGGCAGATTTGTCTCTCTGGCACCGCGCACTCAATTCGATACCCTGTACTCAAAATGTCAGCAGCCGCAGTCGACTCAAAAGGAAAAGTAGCAACCATTCATTCGAAGATTGAGTCGGCCCTTCGTGGCGAGGTCGATGATAATTGGGACATCGTTCTGGACGATTGGGCCTCTGCCGCACCATCGCAGCGAAAGGCGGTGCGAGCGTATGTGTCTGGCCTGCGAAACCGGATGTACCGGACCTTGATGGAGATCGACTCGATCGAAGAGTTGGAACGCGGTGTCGCCATCCAGTACGTTGAGGTCAAGGCACACTGGATGATGTTGAACACGCAAATTCAGCATCAGACGGATCGCGACGGACGTGCGGCGGACGATCTGATTTACCGCGCGACATGCGTCAGTCTGATCGTCCAGGCGCTCGAGCCGCTTCTCACTCAGACACGCGTCGACTCCCTGACGAACTTTCTCGCCGAGCCGTTCGATGAGTAAGGACTCTGCGGCCAAGCGGTCGAAGCATGATACGCACTCGCGCAAGTGCACGCTACCTATCGGGTATCTACGTCACGGGCTGGGTAGAACATGCTATCCGGTTGCCGGTCTGGATGTCTCTAGCCCGGTTGGTTAACAGATTGCGCCCACGTCTAATCACGTCTCGGCACCTCAGGTAGCGCCGGAATCCCCGACTATTGACGAGAAACGCCGATGTGTTGCCGGCGATCGATCCTTGACGGACACGAGTCGCGCTCGAGCCTTACCCTGCGATCAGGTGGCACGGAATTGGTTCGATCTAGCCAATCGACGGAAGACCTGGTCTATGATGACCACACGCCGCTGAGACGGTACGGCCCGTCGTTTCCGGGCGCGTTCCGCTTCTCCTGCGCAACCCCACGGTATTCCCCGTTGGGGTTCGTTGTACAAAGCGGTCCACACGTGAATAGAAGTGCTGGGCTCGTTTTGTTGCGCGCGCACCGATGTTCGTATGTCGAGGCATACCTCGGATGCCTCGCGTCTTATTTGGGTTCAAGGTGTGGTGGACATCACTTTAGAAAATGGCCACATCCTGATTCTTGGCAGTTTGCACCGTCCTAACCGGTCGTCCCTGCAAAGCGGTCGTGTCGGTGTGCGTCTGACGACAACGCGGATGAGAATAGGCCACTCGTCATGTACATGACTCAATGCCCTGAGAGTTGGACGTAACAAGTTTGCACGTGTCGGAAGCGGTACCAACGGAGCGCCAGAAGCCTGTTCGTCCAGGCAACACGTTCAATTCGCACGTGTCCTCTCTCTACCCCTCGACCTCTCCCAGATACAGTATGACCGACGTCGCCACAAAAGCGCCGCAACTCTTGCTCTACGCGATGTTTGATCCGGAGCGGACCGATGCAGGAACCTTGCGAGATGTATTCGACATGTCCGGCGTGCAGGATCAGCCGATTCGATCCATTCCCGGAAAAGACCTGTCGGTTCTCGCGTCACCGGTAGAGGATTCCTCCGTGATCTCGTCGCCATCCATGGGGGAGGTCTTGGCCTTCAAGCGTGTCGTAGATACGGCATTTCAGGGTGGGCCGCTAATCCCACTTCGTTTCGGCACCCTCGTCCGTTCCAACGGTCAGGCTGAGATCGTATTGCAGGAAAAAGGACATCTATATGCCGATCTTTTGGGTCGGCTTGACGGGCAGGCTGAAATGGGCATATGTCTCTCGCTCAAGTCTGAGGGGAACGGTGAAAACGACCGCATTCCATCGTATCGCGGTGATCGTCCGGGGACGGCGTACCTGCTCGCCCGACAGCAGAGCCTCGTGCGTGAACGACAGCGGGCCGAGGCCCTTGTCGCCCCGTTCCGGGAAGCGCTGGGATCGTTAGCCACATCGGTCTCAACGTCTCCTCGCCACGATGCGGAAGAATCGGTTTCGATTGCCTTTCTCGTACCCCGGAAGAACGTCGATCGGTTTCGCGAAATTGCCGGCGAGGTGTCGGTGCCAGCCGCCCGTTCGGTTGAGGTCGTCGGGCCCTGGGCGCCCTATTCGTTCGTGTGAGAATGGCAATCCCGAACGCACTGCGCATAGCGTGCTGAAGCGGGGCGGGGGAAGGGGTCGTCGATCCGTTTAAATCATCCTGCCGCTTCCCATGACCAAGATTCGGATTAAAAAGGAACCGGCGGGTATCGCAGAGCCGTTCGGGTAGGCGATCATATGCCCTTCTTCGCCAGGCTCACTTGCTCATGTCATTCGAATGGTTATCTTCGCCGGAGGCCTGGATCGCCCTCGGCACACTGACGGTGTTGGAAATCATCCTCGGGATCGACAACATCGTTTTCATTTCCATTCTGTCGAACAAGCTGCCCAAAGAGAAGCGTCCCCTGGCCCGGCGACTCGGGCTTGGCCTGGCCCTCTTCGGGCGCATTGCGCTGTTGCTATCCATTAGCTGGATCATGACGCTCACGCAGCCGCTCTTCGAGGTTTTCGCAGAGGCAATTAGCGGTCGAGACCTGATCCTGTTGGCCGGCGGCGTCTTCCTGATTACGAAGGCAACGCACGAAATCCACGGGAAGCTAGAAGGCGATGATGAAAGCGATGCGGCCGTACACGCCGCCTCGTTTGCAAGTGTGATCGCGCAGATCTTTCTGCTGGATCTTGTCTTTTCCCTGGATTCGGTGATCACGGCCGTGGGGATGGCGGAGCGCGTTGAGGTCATGATCATTGCCGTCACGATCGCCGTCCTCATTATGCTGGTCTCAGCATCTGCGATCTCGCGCTTCATTGGTGAGCATCCAACGGTGAAGATGCTTGCCCTCAGTTTTCTCCTTCTGATCGGTGTGACTCTCGTCGCGGAAGGAATGAATGAGCACATCCCGAAAGGCTATATTTACTCGGCCATGGGGTTCTCGCTTATTGTGGAGATGCTGAACCTGCGTGCCAATGGAAAGAAAACCAAAAAACCAGAACCGGTTCACCTTCACCAGCCGCGTCTGAGAAAAGCGGTGCATCGTCTCCTTCAAGAGGAGGGTCAGACGTGAGCGTCCGTTTGCTGTTTAATCGTAGCGAGCATGCGAAATGGACGAGGCAATCGACTCAGCCGGGCACTATTTTCGGCGCGGTTTGCAAAAGTAGGTGATGCGGCGGAACTGAGATCCTTTCTTCGTTCGTTTAAGACATACTTGCCTCTCTCAAAGAGTCCTGCGGGTGGATATGAAAACGTCCCTGAGGATCGGCTCCGTCTTCGGCATTGGAATTTTCCTCCACTGGTCATTTCTGTTACTGGTGGTGGGCATCGTCGTCTTCTTTATCGTGCAGAGCGGGCCGACCGCATCTGCCGCGACTAGCATCGGTGTCATCCTCGGTGTCTTCGCGTGCGTCGTGCTTCACGAATTGGGTCATGCGCTTGCAGCACGGTCGTTCGATGTGCCCACGCGGAGCATCACGCTTTACCCGATTGGGGGACTGGCACGGCTCGAACGAATTCCTTCGGATCCGATGAAGGAGTTTTGGATTGCGGTGGCTGGGCCGGCGGTCAATGTCGTGATCGCCGTGGTGCTCGGCGCCCTGGTGTTTGCCACGGGACGCCCGCTATCGCCGTCCGTGCTGGCTGAGCCAATGCAAGATCCAATTACGACGCTCGCGTGGCTGAACGTCGGACTGGCGGTCTTTAACCTGTTGCCGGCATTCCCCATGGACGGCGGACGGGTACTGCGGGCCCTGTTGGCTCTGAACACCGACTACGCGCAGGCGACACAGACGGCTGCCAATATCGGGCAGGGCATGGCCATACTCTTTGGTCTTCTCGGTGTCCTCACGTTCAATCCGGTCCTTCTCTTTATCGCTTTGTTTGTGTACGCCGGTGCACAGCGCGAGTCGCAGCAGGCGATGTTTCGCTCGTTCACGCACGGCGCGACCGTTCGGAACGCGATGATGACGCGGTTCACCACTCTCTCCATTGATGCGACGCTGGATGATGCGGTAGATGCACTCCTTGCGGGCAGCGACCATGACTTCCCCATCGTCGAGGCGGGCGACGATGGGCGACCACGGTTGGTCGGCATCCTGCCCCGCCAGGCCCTCATCCGCGCACTGTCAACACACGATGCTGCCGACACGGTTGATTCGATTGCCGAAGAGCCGTGCTTTACGGTCAGTGACGACCAGATGCTCGATACGGTCTTCACCAAGATGAGTCAAGAGCAGTGTTCGACAGTTCCCGTCTTGAATAACGGCGACCTGGTCGGGCTGTTGACGCTCGAGAATGTGGGCGAGTTGGTGATGGTTGCCTCGGCTATGGAACAGCGAGAGGCGGCGGATGTGCGGAAAAAAATGGCACCGCAGCCGCAGGCCGCACGCGAATAACCGGCCTCGCTCGTAGAAAACGGAGGCGAAGCCGATGACAACACCGTTCCTGCGCCGTCGGATCGGTCGGGGTCGAACTGACGCGACTCCGCCGACACGATCGGCTGTATTCCCGCAGTCGCATCAAGACTTTCTTCCGACTTCCCGCATTGTTAACTCGAAGTCACGGTGTGGGCACGCATTTCTGGTTGGTGCCTACTATCTTTCGGATTGGTTTTCCGCCATCGCCCTTCGCTCTCCCGATTAGTCCCTGAGTTTTATGAATCGTCGCACGAAGATCGTCTGCACGCTTGGCCCTGCCTCGTCCGACTCGGAAACCATAGAGAACCTCATTGAGGCGGGGATGAACGTAGCGCGGATGAACTTCAGCCACGGCAGTCACGATGACCATGCCGAGCGGATACACACCGTACGGGAGGCGGCTAAGCGACAGGGCAAGACGGTCACTATATTGCAGGACCTGCAGGGACCGAAAATCCGCGTCGGGCAGATGAAGGACGGGAGCGTAATGCTGGATGAGGGGCAGACGCTCGTGATTACGCCCGATCCGGTCGAGGAGGGGACTGCCGAGCGAGTTCACATCGACTATCCAACGCTCGCCGAAGATGCAGACATCGGCGGACGCATCCTTCTCGATGATGGCCTCCTGGAATTGAAGGTCACCGACATCCAGGGGACCGACCTCATCACAGAGGTGGTGGAGGGAGGACCGCTACGGTCGCGAAAGGGGGTCAACCTCCCGAATATTCGGACCTCGACCCCGTCACTCACGGAGAAGGACCGGGAGGACCTCAAGTTTGGGCTCTCGATGGATGTGGATGTCGTGGCCCTCTCATTCGTTCGGGAGCGCTCCGATGTTGAGGAACTGCTCGGCCTCATCGAGGATGCCGGGAATAACGTAAGCATTGTCGCCAAGATCGAGAAGCCGGAGGCCGTCCGGAATATCGAGGAGATCCTGGAGGTCGTCGACGGCATCATGGTGGCGCGGGGCGATCTGGGCATAGAAATGCCGATGGAGGAGGTGCCGAGCACGCAGAAGATGCTCATCAGCCGTAGCATGGCGACCGCGCGCCCGGTCATCACGGCGACCCAGATGCTAGAGAGCATGGTCGACAACCCGCGGCCGACCCGCGCAGAGGCAAGCGATGTGGCGAACGCGGTGCTCGACGGAAGCGACGCGGTGATGTTGTCAGCGGAAACGGCGGTCGGGACGGATCCCGTTCGCGTCGTTCAGGCGATGACCAAGATTATTCGCCGGGCGGAACGGCATTGGACCGACTTCCGGCAGACGCTGTCGATGACGCCGGGGCACCTGGAGCGCACCGAGAATGTGACGGAGAGCGTGAGCTTTACAGCCTGTCGGCTCGCTGAGCAGGTCAACGCAGCGGCGATCTGCTGCCTGACGAACTCGGGGGCAACTGCCCGCTCGATCGCACGACATCGCCCGAGCATGCCGATCTATGCTTTCACCGACAACCAGCGCGTGGTCGGGCAGCTCGGGATGCTGTGGGGTACCCAGTCGTTTCACATTCCCTTCCAGCAGGATACGGATCAAGGAATCGCTCGGGTGCACAGCATTCTTCGCGATCAGGGTCTCGTGGAGCCGGGAAGTCACGTCGTGATCACGGCGGGGATGCCCTTGCCAGCACGAGGCCGCACGAACATGGTGCATGTCAGCCGGGTGCAGTAGCGCAATCTCTCATTCGACACGTACGACCGCGGGACAGGAGCGCTACGGCGTTCTCCTGTCCCTTTTTAGTCCGAAGGTTTCGATGCTATGCGTCCGATTCCTCCGTTTCGGTTCGTCCGTAGAGCCAGCAGAGCTCGGCCAGCTTGTCGAGGCGGGGGTCCTTGAGTTGATCCTCGGTGCAGCGCCAGCGCCAGTTTTCACCCACGTCGCCAGGAGTGTTCATACGAGCGTCCGCACCGAGTTCCAGCACGTCCTGGAGTGGTGTGACGACGCGGTCGGCCGGTGAGCTGAGAAGGGCGCGGAGCGACCGATCGACCAGGTCTTCACCTCCGGTCGCGAGATAGCGGCGGGCAAAATCTCGCTCGTTTTCCGGCATGTCTCCGTTCCACCATCCGCGGAGCGTGTTGTTGTCGTGCGTACCCGTGTAGGCGACGACGTTTCGGGGGTAGTTGTGGGGCAGATAGCTGTGGTCTGGCTCCCCTCCAAAAGCAAACTGGATGATCGCCATGCCCGGAAATTCGAATTCGTCGCGCAACGCTCGGACGTCATCAGTGATGACGCCAAGATCTTCCGCAACAACGGGAAGGTCCCCGATGGCACGTTTGAGCGCGTCAAAAATGTCAGAGCCTGGACCGTCGACCCACGTCCCGTTGATCGCCGTTTGCTCTTCGGCTGGAATTTCCCAGTAGGCCTCAAAGCCGCGGAAGTGGTCGATACGCACGAGATCTACGTTTTGCAAGATCTGCTGGACGCGAGCGATCCACCACTTGAATCCGTTCTCTTGCATGCGGTCCCAGCGATACAGCGGATTTCCCCAGCGCTGTCCCTCGGGAGAAAAGTAGTCCGGCGGGACCCCTGCGACGGAGGTCGGCTGACCGTCATCGTCAAGGTAGAAGAGGTCCTGGTTTGCCCACGTGTCAGCACTATCGTGAGCAACGTAAATCGGAATGTCGCCGAAGATGCGAATATCTTGCTGCTTGCAATGGTCGTGCAATGCCGACCACTGGCGGTCGAAGAGAAACTGCCAGTAGGCGTGCATGCGGATCGCTTCTTGTTGCCGTTCCCGTGCGAGCGACAGGGCGTCGGCGTCCCGGTGGACGAGGCCCTTCTCCCATTGGTGCCACGGCGCGCCGTCGTGTGTGTCTTTGAGCGCCATGAACAGCGCGAAGTCATCCAGCCAGATTGCGTTCTCCTCCCGAAACGTTCGAAATGCGTCGGTATCTCCCTGCTGTTGCCGAAATCGTTGATAGGCGGTTTCCAGGAGGCGCCGCTTTCGTGGAAGCAGTCGTTCGAAGTCGACGTGGTCCCGGGGGAGTTCGGCGAGAGGAGCCACGTCCGCCTCTGCAAGAATTCCGTCACGCAGGAGCGGCTCGGGGCTAATCAGGAGGGGATTATTCGCGAACGTGGAGAGGGCAGAGTACGGAGAGGCACCGTGACCCACGGGGCCAAGCGGCAGGATCTGCCAGATTCGCTGATTCGTTTCTGCGAGTCGGTCGACGAATCGGTGGGCGGATGTGCCGAGGTCGCCGATACCGTATGGGCCGGGAAGGGAAGTGACGTGCAAGAGGATTCCGCTGACGCGTCGCGAGTCCACGGTGGATGGAAGTTAGGTGAGCAAATCGGTGAATGAGCAGGATGCAGACTGGACGCTCGAATCCGCATGCCGAACCGTCGCGGGTCTTGCGCACACGGGATACCGGGAAATTGGATGTAGAAGCAACGGTGCGCTAGCTGGACGAGCCGGACCGCTACTCGTCGGCCCAGGTGCTATGCGCGTCGTCGGGAAGTTGGGGCCTCTCGTCGGCAGAAAGCCGCGTATCTGCGGAGCCCGTTGCGGCGCGGATACGGTTTTCGTAGAGGGTGTGGAACTGGTCATCTAATTGGTCGAGTGCCTTATCGGCCGTATTCTCGGGAACGTCGATGACCTCCGGATACGCAAAGCTAGCGGCTCCGGCCGTGTCCACGAAAAAGGACTTCAAGCCCAGTCGTCGTTGAAAGACCGATGCTCGGGTATAGAAGACGTGATGCTTTTCCGTCGGGAGGATCCAGATGTAGCGGCCAATGACCCCGCGGCGAACATACAGAGCCTCGTCATCGACGGCGTATCCATGATGGGTGTACTGGAGGTAGGCCCAGAGCAGAAGAAGCGGAGTGAGTGCATACGCCCAGTAGGGTAGCGCCACGCCCATTGGCGCCAGCCAGTCGGGCGGCCAAAAGTAAGCAGCCGGCACCACGATCACGCTGAGTCCTACGAGATAACGAACGAACGACCGGCGAATCGTGAGTGGGGACACGCGCTCGAACGGTTCCTGCAGGTCGAAATCGCGAACTCGTTTGCCGATCTGGCGCACCTGGTCGAGTTGAGCGAACGGGACGATCACGCGATGTCCCTGCTCGTCGACGTTGAGTCCGATGGTTTGCGCTTCGAGGGCAAACCACCCGAACGCTTCCATCAGCGGGTTGGTGTGCAGAATGAGTGCCTGCACCTTCTTGAGTGGAATCGTGCCCTCGGTCACGGTAAAGAGGCCATGCCGCTTGCGGAGTTTGTCTCCCTCGAGCCACAGATGAAAGCCGTAGTACCGATTGAGGTTAATTGCAATACCCGTCAGCCAGCCAAACAGAGCGGCGAACATCACGGTCATAACCGCTGCAAAAAACGGGGATGCGTACACGGCATCAACGATCGCCTGAAATTGGGATCGCGACGCCAGAACGTAATTGAGAAGCGTATCTGGCTCGAAGAACTGAAAGACGGAGAAGACAACCGCGATGTAGATCAGCGAGAACCGAAACATTCCGCTAAGCAAAACGCGTTGCAGCGGCATCTGAAACAGGATCTCTGCTTCATCGCTTATCTCTTCGGCGGCAACTTCGCCCGCTCCGTCCTCTGTATCGATGTCGGGCGTCACCATCGGCGCCGTTTCCCCGACGGTTTCCCGCTGAAAGGAGCGGATCGCGTGTCGGATGCGGTGGGCCTCCTTGAGGCTCACATACTCAAGTACGCCTTCCGTACCCGAACTGCCGGCGGTTTCGATCTTCACTTTCGCGATATCCGCAATTCGAGCGAGGAGGTTCTGCTCGATTTGCACATTTTGAACGCGTTCGATCGGGATGCTTCGATGTTGCCGGTTGAAGACCCCGCTTTGAATGATGATTTGCTTCTCGGTCAGCCGGTAGCTAAACCGGTAGTATTGCAGGAGAATCGACGGTAGCGCGATAAGTCCAAAGGCCGCCGTCATGAATAGATAAAAGACGTTCTCCGAGCTGGGGTTCATCAGCACGGGGAGCAGAAGCAGCACGAGGGCCGGGAGACTGGCCAGGAACCGTTGCAGAAGCGTGAGAGGATGCAGGCGCTGAGGTTCCTGCAGCGCGCCGAGGGTGGCGGGCTCCCTACCATCCGAGTCGTCTGCATCGCCCGCATCGTTGGCTTCCTCAATCGATGCAGACGCCGATTCGTCGGGGCGGTCGTCGATGGCGTCCCTGCTGGACGTTTGAGGATCGCGCTCTGTATCCGACGACAGATGGTCAGGTGGGTCGGCAGCGTCCGAGGAGGACGGATTCGGACCGTTCGAAGGGGGCGAAGACATGACAGCAGTGCGGCACAGGGATTGGAACGTATCGGCGGCCTAAAACCGCCGGTGCAGGGGTCGAACCGGATTCTGTCTAGACCGGATCTTCCATAAGTGGGTCTTCCAGAATGAACTGCTTCACGCGATCCCGGATGCGTTCGGCCTCCTTTAGGTTCAACCCCGGGATGACGACGTCGCTCGATCGCGACCCTGCTGTGTGGACAACGAGACGCCCAAGCGAAAACTCACGCTCCAGAAGATCCTGCGACACGTCGAGGTGCTGGATACGACGGAGCGGAACGACGGTCCGCACATGGTTCAGCACGCCATGTTCGATGTAAATCTCTTCCGACCGAATTGAGAACCCCCAGGATCGATACAGCAGGCGCGGCCAGAAAAGGGCATACGCCGTGCCGAGGACGACGACAATGCCCGTGAGCGTTCCGAATGGAAGAGCGCTCGTGCCGAAGAGATGCGCGAGATCGTAGAAGAAAACCGCAAAGGATACGAAGGCAACAAAAACACCTCGCTTGATCGCCCAGACCGTTCGCATCGAGGGTTCGAGCGACCGAAGGTTGTCGGAAGATGTTGTCTCAGGGGGCGGCGAGTCAGTCTCCATTCGATGGACTGAGATGGGAAGGCAACAGTGCGGTTGTTGAAAACGACGACCGCGCAGAGGTTTCCCTGTTGGTGATGGAGACCAACTTCTACGTAGCGGTCTACTTCCGGGTGGCCTGCCGGAATCGATGGGACGCTCAGTCAACAACTCATAATTAGAATATTGTGTGAGTCGGCGCGATCGGTGACAGTTTCGCGAAAGAAATACCGTATGAGTTTACACAGGGACGTTTACGTACTTGGATGCAACCAGAATTCACAACTGGAGTATTTAACATTATCCAAAGGAGCACGCGGCGTTGTCGCGTCTTCC
This sequence comes from Longibacter salinarum, assembly GCF_002554795.1. Taxonomy (NCBI): domain Bacteria; kingdom Pseudomonadati; phylum Rhodothermota; class Rhodothermia; order Rhodothermales; family Salisaetaceae; genus Longibacter; species Longibacter salinarum. The sequence continues at coordinate 688,500 of NZ_PDEQ01000002.1, forward strand.
GTGTACTTTCGTCACCATATATCGCTTCTTCGATATCCGTTTCGATATTTTTGGGTGCGATCTGCCCTGTCTCTTCTCCTTTCGTTCGCCACAAGCCAATATTTGTGGGAAGTGGATCTACGCGTCCGGCCCGATCACGTGTTAAGTTAGCGTTCGCTCATGCCCATTGCCCGAGGCTACATTGCTGCAAGCGTTCGTGGGGTCATCACGTTGGTGGCCCTGCTGATTGTCCTGCAGCCAGCGAACACGAACGCGTTTGAAAGAGAGGGGCAACGTGTGGCACCGTCGGATCGTGATGCTACCATCGAGGCAGCGTCCCTCGATTCGGCGGCTTCCGCGGATGAAGCACCATCGTCGCACCAGATCCCGGGGTATCCGCTTTTTCGGAACTACGTACCGGATGACTACGGCCCGGATCTGCCCAGCCAGAACTGGGCGATCACCCAAGATGATCGCGGCATTATATACGTCGGTAACCCCGCGGGCGTGTTGTCGTATGATGGCGCGAACTGGCGTCTCATCCCGACGGACGACCGAACGCTCGTACGGACCGTCTTCCGCGGCACCGACGGTCGGATCTACGTGGGCGCGTACGGAGAGGTTGGCTACCTTGCCCCTGACGCGGCGGGGCAGATGCAATTCGTCTCGCTGGAAGGGGAGATTCCCCCGTTACTACGGGACTTTGGTCATACCGCAAGCGGCGTTTCCGTCAGCAACGGCGTGTACTTCCAGACGCGTAACGCCATTTACCGATGGGATGGCGAAGAGATGGATGTGTGGACAACATCCGATGGATCACGCTTCTTCCGCGTATTCGCCGTGCGTGATACCGTATATGTGTCACGCGAGTCCGTTGGCCTGCACCGCATCGTGGATGAACGTCTCGAACCGGTGCCAGGAGGAACGGCCTTCTCTGGCACGAGCGTCACGGCTATTCTTCCTTACGGGAATGACGACCTCCTCATAGGAACGGTCGACAGTAAGCTGTATCTGCGCCGAAACGGCGAAATTGAGCGATTTCCGACTGAGATCGACCGCTTTCTGACCGCGAACGAACTGTACACGGCCGCCGCCCTTCCCGATGGCTCTTATGCCTTCGCAACGCTCTGGGGGGGCGTGGTCATTACCGATCCCGCTGGACGTACGCGTCGCATCCTGGATAAACGAGCAGGGTTAATCGGCGACGATGTGCGGGCGCTGTTCGTGGATCAGCAGGACGGCCTCTGGATGGCGTACGAGAGTGGAATTGCTCGCGCAGAGATCACGCTTCCCATCAGCATGTTCGACGACCGAACGGGGCTGGATGGCGTTGCCATGTCCATTGTTCGGCACGACGACGCGTTGCACGTAGGGACGACGTCTGGCGTTTTCCGTCTGTCTCGACAGGAGACGGACGACGGCTCCTTGCGCCCCGTATTCCAGCGGGTGAGTTCGCTTCGTGCGCAGGCATTTTCGCTGTTGTCGCATCGGAGTGGTTTGCTCGCAGCAACGGACCGTGGCGTATTCTTGCTGGCCGACGGACAAGCTCGTTCCGTGGCGGAAAGCCAGACAGCGTACGGCCTACACGCGTCGCGTCATACGGACGGCCTCGTGTACGTCGGGTATATTGACGGCGTTGGAACGATGCAGTACCAGAGCGGGCAATGGAAGAGCCAGTCGTCGATCCCGGGTCTCGATCGAGGCATTTTCTTTCTTGAAGAGGATGCGAGGGGAGACCTCTGGGCGGCCTCGGCCTACGGTGGGTTGTGGAATGTGTCGACGTCAGACGGGCTCCAGAATCAACCGATGGTCACCGAAATCGCATCGGAAGGTCAGCATCCGCAGCACGTTTTCCGGATGGCCTACGTGCCGAACGAGGGCCTCCACATCGTATCGCGAAGCGGTGTGACGCGCCCGGTCCGGGATGAGATGGGGCACATTTCACTCGAACCCGACACGAGCATTGCGTCACGGCTACCGTCGAGCGCTGGTCGTGTGCTGAGTTTGACGGCCGCCCCGGATGGCGATCTCTGGGTGACGGCCGAGTCCGACACCTACTGGCTCGACCGAGAGGACGAGTCGGAGACATCGCTCCGGATGCCCTTTGCGTACATGCCGGAGTTCAATGCGTATGCATCTCTCGCGGAATCCGCGGGTCGCTTCTGGGTAGTCGGCGAGGAGGGAGTCGTTTCGCATTGTCCCGTCGACGTTCCCAGAAAAGACAATGCGGTTCGCACACTAATTCGAAGTGTATCGCTCATTCGAACCGACTCCGTCCTGTTCGGGGGAACGGAACCGCTCGATATAGAACCGATGAGTCGGGTTGGTTCGGTAGGCCTGACGGGCGCACGTCCTGGGTTGTCCGACGATGAGCAGCAAACTGGGCTGGTTAGCGATGCAAAGCTGGATCTGCCGTCACTCGAAGAGGTACCTGGCGGCGAAGGGGCGTCGCCGAAGATGGGCATGCTCGCCAGCGTAAAACCGACCCGATCGACACAGACTCCTGCTGTCGGGGACAGCGATCTTCAAACTCAGCCGGAGCAGCTAGCACCCGGCACGAGTGAAACCATCAAATCTGTGGTTGATGAGGAGACGGACGGTGGGTCTGATCGGAGTCTGACGCAGATTCCATACTCGGACAATGCCGTACGCGTCGAATTTGCTGCACCGGGATACGGGCACGAGGAAAGCGTGGAGTATCAGTACCGACTGGACGGGTTTGATGCGGACTGGTCGGCGTGGACGAGCGAAACGAAGAAGGAATATACGAACCTTCCTCCCGGTCGGTATCAGTTCGATGTGAGAGCGCGGAATCCGAGGGTATGGACAGCGTCCACGGCCCGCTTCGCATTCGAGGTGCTTCCACCGTGGTATCGAACCATCTGGGCGTATGCAGCCTACGCTTTCCTCATGGGCGGCCTCGTCTTTGGCGTTGTTCAGTGGCGATCCGCGCAGCTCGAACGGCGTGCGATGGCGCTAGAGCGTGTGATCGAGCGGCGCACGGCGGAGGTGAAGGAGCAGGCTCGACAGCTGGAGGTGTACAACACGGAGCTGGTCCGAAGCAACGAGGTCCTCCAGGAAACGGTGGAGGAGAAGTCGAAGCTTCTGGGCGTTGCAGCGCACGACCTGAAGAACCCGTTGTTTGGAATCCGAGCGCTCTCTGAGGTTCTTCTTGAGCGTGACAACGTGGATGAGACCGCGAGGCGAAAGCTGGACCTGATTCGAAGCTCCGCTGACGACACGCTCAAGCTGATCAATGATCTGTTGGCATCTGCGGCATCGTCGGCCCAGGTTCAGGCGGAGATGGAGATGATTGACGCCGCTGCTCTTGCCGAGTGGGTGACGCACAGCTTCCAGCACCAGGCGGATCGGAAGCAGCAACGGTTGACGGCAGCGGTACCCTCGGAGCCATGCATCGTCGAGGCCGACAAGCGGAAGTTGCGTGAGGCGATGAATAACCTGATCAGTAACGCCATCAAGTACTCGCCGCACGGAGCGCCAATACTCGTTCGCGTCGAGCGCCAGGGGGATGAAATTTGTTTTTGCGTGGAGGACGAAGGGCCTGGCCTGGGAGCAGAGGACCAGCAGCGCCTTTTTGCTCCGTTCCAGCGTCTCACGCCGGAACCGACGGGAGACGAGGGATCATCAGGACTTGGATTGTACATCGTGAAGCAGATCGCCGAACTTCACGACGGCGATGTGGAGGTCGATTCCGAACTCGGGAAGGGAAGTACCTTCAAGCTGATCATTCCCGCTGCATCGGCAGGTCCTCGCCGCTCGCACAATGGCCAATCAGTGGAGTCATAAACGCAGAGGCACGTGGTTCGAGGTGCGTTGGGCTCGGACGGACGGCCCGACGCTACGTGCGAATGCGATGGGCCTGTTGGGTGTCGAGTAATCATCGCGTGTTGCCCGGAACGACTGCCCCGACAGTTGCTTTTCAGCGCCAGAACATCCCGTCCACTGCTTTTTGCGACCAACACGATCTCGCTATGGAAACCATCAGCATCCTCGGATGTGGCTGGCTCGGTCTTCCTCTCGGTCAACGATTAGCGACGCAGGGCCACCGCGTCAAGGGATCGACGACGACGCCGGACAAGCTGGACGTCGTGGAAGCGGCCGGGATCGAGCCATACCTCCTGCGCCTAGATCCGGAGCCCACGAGCGATTCGGACGACTTCTTCCAGTCCGACATCCTGTTTGTTAACGTTCCGCCACCGAGGAATCGGGATGACGCTTCATCTTTCCACGAGCGTCAGATGGAGATGATCAGCGCGGCCACGACAGCAGACTGGGTGATTCTAGCGAGTTCGACGGGCGTTTATCCCAACGCGGATCGTGTCGTGACGGAAGAGGATGTGCCTCCGGGGGGACCGCCGGCGTACGAGGGATCGCGGCGGTCGACCGGTCAGATTTTAGAAACCGTAGAAGGAATGTGGGCGACGAAGGACGTGGATGTGACGGTTCTTCGTTTTGGAGGGCTGTATGGCCCGAAGCGGCATCCGGGACGCTTTCTCGCAGGTAAATCTGGGCTTGCGAGGCCCTCGGCGCCCGTTAATCTCATCCATCTCGATGACTGCATCGGAATTGCGGAAGCCGTGATCCAAGAAGGGGCACGTGGGGCCATTTTCAATGCTGTTGCAGACCAGCATCCATCACGACGGGAAACCTACACGCGCGCAGCACGCTCACTTGGACTCAAGACGCCTGATTTCGACATGAGCGACGAGCGAGGCGGAAAGGTTGTGAGCAACGAGAAAGTGCGCGCCGAACTCGGATATGCGTTTGCTCATCCTGACCCGAGTGACGTGTAACGATTCCTCGATTCATTGGACGGATGGAGCGACTGCGTTGACTTCCCCGGGTAGAAAACATTACTGTGTATATCGGATGAAGCGGCTCGTCGGTCGTCATCATCCCAGCGCGCGACCCGTGGTCGACGCCTGCAACCCGCGATACTTTGCTTATCGGCATGCCTGAAATGGCCCCGTTCGTACGCCGTTGAGACGGTCGAAGTGTTTCAGATGTACGTCGTCTCTGGGCGATTGAAGTCTATGGCGTACGGACACCGACTGCGCCGATGTTTCCAGTTCTCTTCTGCCCTTTGCCCTTCCCTCGTCATGGCTGCTAATCCCGCCGCTCCTGCTGCGACGCCTACGAAGATTCGACATTCGGATGCAGCATCCCTATCCGAGCAATACGATGCCGTCCGGGGCTTTACAGAAGAATTTTGTGAACCCCTAAATACCGAGGATTACGTCGTTCAGACGGTCGAGAATGTAAGTCCCACCAAGTGGCATCTGGCCCACACTACGTGGTTCTTCGAAACGTTCATTTTGAAGGATCACGTATCCTCGTACGAGCCACTCAACGAGACGTACGCCTATCTCTTCAACTCGTACTACATCCAGGCAGGCGAGCGACATTGTCGAGACCGTCGGGGCTACATTTCACGTCCCACCGTCAGCGAGGTGTACGCGTACCGTGCGCATGTCGATGACGCGATGCACGCGCTCATGTCTAGCGCGTCTGGGAAGCAGATGCACGAGCTCGCCCCGCTGATCGAGATCGGGCTTCATCATGAGCAGCAGCACCAGGAGCTCATGGTCACCGACATGAAGCACGTACTGTCGGTGAACCCGCTGCGTCCAGCGTATCGCGACGATCTTACGCGCGCCGAAAGCCGAGAGGCGCCTGCGCTACAGTGGGTCGGGTTCGACGAGGGAGTGTACGAAATTGGGTTCGATGACGAGGACCCGGACGCCGGATTTTGCTACGACAATGAGACGCCGAGACACCGCGAGTTTCTTGAGTCGTTTCAGCTGGCGAATCGCCTCGTGACCTGTGGCGAGTATCTTGAGTTCATGCGTGACGGTGGCTACGAGCGGCCCGAGCTCTGGTTGTCTGCCGGGTGGGCCATGGTGCAGGAGAAGGAATGGACGGAACCCTTTTATTGGGAAGCGCACGACGATCAGTATTACCTCTACACGCTCGGCGGCCTCCGCGAGGTGAATCCTGCTGAGCCCGTGTCGCACCTCAGCTACTACGAGGCCGAAGCGTTCGCGCGATGGGCTGATGCCCGTCTCCCGACCGAAGCGGAATGGGAGATCGCCTCGCGGGGTGTGCCCTTGGAGGGCAATTTTGTCGACGAAGGCCATTTTCACCCGCAGCCACTGCCGGAGGATGCGGAGGGAGCGGTGCCTGAGCTGGGCGATGGGCCGCTCCATCAAATGTTTGGGGACGTCTGGGAGTGGACCCGGAGTCATTACTCACCCTACCCTGGGTACGAACCGCTGCCGGGCGCTCTTGGCGAATACAATGGCAAGTTTATGTGCGGTCAGTTCGTGCTTCGCGGCGGATCGTGTGCGACCTCCCGCTCGCACATCCGACGTACATACCGCAACTTCTTCCATCCCGACGAGGCATGGCAATTTATGGGCCTTCGTCTCGCTCGGGATGCCGGCTGAGCTCAGGTCGTTTCGATCGCCTCCAGTCCGGTGCACCTCAACCGGACGCGTTCGTCCTTCTTTTCTCCCGTTATGACCGCATGAACTCGCCCGAAACGCTTTCTCTGATCGATTGTCATCCATCCGAAAGCTCGTTTCGAGAGGACGTCCTCGATGGGCTCTCTCGCGAGCAAAAACAGATTGCATCGAAGTACCTGTATGACGCTCGAGGTTCAAAATTATTTGATCGCATCACAACCCTCGAGGAGTATTATCCGACACGTACCGAAGCATCGATCATGCGAACTGAGATCGATGCGATGGCTGAAGCTATCGGGAAAGACACATTGCTCGTCGAATACGGCAGCGGGAGTAGCGAGAAGACTCGTATTTTGCTCGACCGCGTGAGCCAGAATCTTCAGGGATACGTTCCGGTCGATATTTCCCGTGATCACCTGATGGATGCAGCGGCTCGAATTGCCTCTTCCTATCCAGATTTAGACGTTCGCCCCGTCTGTGCCGACTACACGTCGTCGTTTCCCTTACCAGAGTTCGTCGAGGAGGCTGCGCGCATCGTCGTATACTTTCCCGGGTCCACGATCGGCAATTTCGAGCGCGATGATGCGGTGGCGTTTCTTGACCGAATTGCGCAGGCGGTCGGTGCGGGCGGTGGTCTGCTCATCGGCGTGGACCTCCGGAAAGATCCCGACATTCTGCACGCTGCATACAATGACCGCGAAGGAGTCACGGCGAGGTTCAATCTCAATCTTCTCCGCCGGATCAACCGGGAATTGAACGCCGACTTTGATCTGGATGCGTTTCGCCACGAGGCGGTATGGCGTTCGGACCTGGGCTGTATCGAAATGCTGTTGGTGAGCACGAAAGACCAGTCCGTACGTGTCGGCGAGGAAACGTTCTCGTTCGAGAAGGGCGAGTCCATTCATACCGAGTACTCGTTTAAGTTTACGCCGGAGCAATTTGCAGAGATGGCCTCGGAAGCGGGCTTCCGGATCGAACGCGTCTGGACGGATGATCAGGACCTCTTCAGCATCCAGTATGCTACGGTGGGAGCCTGGTAGGTTGAGCCTGTCTTTCGGAAAGGGCAGACACACGACGAGCAGCCCAGAAGTTGTTGAAGGTACCATCTGTGTGACCGGGCTCCGGACCGTCGTTGATCGTTTCGTCCCGTTACGCAGGCTGCACGATTGGGAGGAACGAGGAGGGAGGCAATCGTTTGGTGAGAGTCCCGGGGCACCGACCCCATTTTGGGTTCTCTTTACAAATCGAGACCTAGACTATGGCTTACGAATTTTTTCTCGGCATTGACGTTGCCGATCAGGACTCTGATGGTGCGGGCACCGTCTCGCTATCGCTGATCGAAAAGTCTCAGGACGATTCCGAAGAGGCTGCCCAGTATCGGCTCGACAGCATAGAAGAGTACGATGCGGACACCGAGCCGGAAACCATCACGGACCACATCCAGAGTCTGCTTGCGGAGTCGCCGTATACGGCACGCACGGGAATTTTTGTCAACCGGGAATCCCAGCGAGGCCAGGCCGTTTACGATGCGCTGGAGGAGAGCGGTCTCCCCGTTCGTGCCATCACACTGACGGACGAGAAACATGCTTCGCCTCCGACACTGGATGGGGACGATGAGAGCGTGGCCAAGCAGGAAGCCGTTCGCTCCATTGCAAAGGCGCATCGCGAGGGGCGCCTCGAAATTCAGCATCGTCATACGGAATACGCCTCCACGCTCGCTCGGAAGCTTCAGCAATACGCATCGCTCGCTGTGGATGCGGAGGCGCCGGTCGACGTGGACCCCGAAAATGAGGAAGATGGCGAAGCCCTTCCGACGCAGTTCGACTCGCTCGTGACGAGTGCTGCCGTGGCCGTATGGATGGCCTCGCAGCGATCCTTCGATCCTACGTCTCACCTGAAAGCCGAGCCGAACACATCCGGTAACGTCGTTTCGGGAGAGCCAGATACGCGCGGATAGTGGGACGAGGTCGGGTCCTTTCTCCTCTGATGCACCACGCGCCCTCACCTCGCCGGTGGGGGCGTTTGATTTGTAAGGTGTTGTTCACGAAAACGCCCTTGAGTAGCTTTTGGCCCAGGGATTTTGCACCTTTTCTCGTGCGCTCCCATCCTTCGTCTAATCCCTGCTACGCATGGCTCATCCATGGCATGAAGTACCCGTCGGTCCTGACAGTCCCGAGGTCTTTCAGGCCGTTATCGAGATTCCTCAGGGATGCAAAGTCAAGTACGAGCTCGACAAGGAAACCGGAATGCTTCGTGTGGACCGGATGCTCTACTCGTCAGTCGTGTACCCTGCGAACTACGGCTTTATCCCGCAAACATACGCGGACGACTTTGATCCATTGGACGTTCTCGTTCTTGCGCAGGAAGCCGTGGACCCGCTGAGTATTCTCCGTGCTCGACCGATTGGGATGATGAGCATGGTCGACGATGAGCAGGAGGATGCCAAGATCATCTGCATCCACATCGATGATCCGGCTTTCAATAACTACTGGCACATCAAAGACCTGCCGGAGCATCGTCTTCGTGAACTGAAGCGCTTTTTTCAGGACTATAAGGCGCTCGAGGACAAGAGCGTACGCGTGCAGGACTTCTTCGGCCCGGAACGGGCTCGCCGAGTCATCTCGGAGGCCGTCGGGCACTATGACGAAGAGATCCGGCCAACGCTCGATAACGATGACGAGGAATGACCGGCGCACGATCGAATTCTCGCTATCACAAGTGAACGCATCGCTCGGTATCCGCCCTGCGGCGGGTTCGCTCCTTTCTGATTTAACCTGGCTTCGTACACGATGGAAAACATTCGCACCGATGGAATCGACTTTGCGCTGAAAGGCGACGACATGCAACTCGTCGAGGTGGAGCTTGACCCCGGCGAAGCGGTCCGTGCCGAGGCGGGAACCATGCTGTACATGTCCGACGGGGTCGAGATGCAGACCGACACCGGCGGGGGCATGTTCAAGGGCTTCAAGCGCATGATCAGTGGTGAGAGCTTCTTCATCACGAGCTTTACCTACTCCGGCCCGTCGAAGGGGCGTGTGGCATTTGCCGCGCCGTACCCGGGGAAGATCGTCCCGGTTGACCTGTCGCAGCACGACGGATTCCTGTGCCAGAAGGATGCTTTTCTCTGCGCCGACCAGGACGTGGAGGTCGAGGTGGCATTCAACAAAAAGCTTGGCGCGGGTCTGTTCGGAGGCGAGGGATTCATCCTTCAGCGTCTGACGGGACAGGGATGGGCGTTCGTCCACGCCGGCGGAACGATCGTTGAGCACAAGCTTGAGGCGGGCGAAACGCTTCGCGTCGACACGGGATGCATCGCTGCATTCTCTGGTACCGTCGACTATGACATCAACTTTGTTGGAGGCTTCCGGAACGCGCTGTTCGGAGGAGAAGGTGTCTTCCTCGCGAAATTGACGGGACCGGGCACAGTGTACCTCCAGAGCCTGCCCTTTGCGCGACTGGCGGACCGGATCGTTGCCGGGCAGTTTGCCAACCGGGGCGAAAGCCGCGGCGTCGGCGGCTCAGGTATTCTGGGCGATCTCATCGGTGGCGACGAAGTATAGTCGCGCTGGCAGCAGACGCTACTCATACAAAACGGGCTGCAATCAGCGGGACGATGGGCGAACAGCTCCGTCGTCCCGTTTTCTGTTTAGGCAGTCGAGAGTGTGTCTCGCAAGGTCGATCGATGGGCTCGCGAAACCGGAAGGTGTCGTTACATCCGATGAAGTGTACGCACGTCGTAGCCCGGGCTGCGTATCCAGTCTCGTATTCAGAATATCAAATCCGGGCCCGATCCATCCGTGTCGCCTTCCCATCCGATTCCCAACCTTCAGGTCGTCTGGTTCAAGCGGGACCTCCGCACGCACGACCACCGCCCGCTGCATCACGCTGCGCTCAATGGCCCGGTGCTTCCGATCTACATTGTCGAGCCGGACATTGTGGCGGCAGATGACTTCTCGGCTGGTCACTGGCAGTTCATCCGCTCGTCGCTTTCGGAGTTGCGACGAGCTCTCGCCGATCTCGGACAACCGCTCGTGGTCCGGGTCGGGAATGCAGTGGACACGTTCGAGAAATTACGCTCGGACGCCGGACCCTTCACGCTGTGGTCGCACCAGGAGACGGGCAACCGTGCGACATTCGACCGAGATATTGATGTTCGACGCTGGGCGGCCACGTCAGGGATCGAGATGCACGAATGCCGGCAGCATGGCGTGGTGCGGGGCGCGCTCGATCGGGATCGCTGGGCGAAGCAGTGGCAGGCGTTCATGGATGAACCGGAGACACCGGCACCTAACGCACTGCAGTCATTGCCCGTCCGGCCCGGTCCCATTCCAACGCTCGCCGACCTTGACCTGCCGCGCGGCAGGTTCGAAGCGCTACAGGCGGGTGGAGAGGAGGCGGCACACCGCACGCTTCAGTCGTTTTTGTTCGATCGCGGTCGGCGGTATCGAAGAGAAATGTCGAGTCCGGTGACCGCTTTCCAGAGCTGCTCGCGTCTGAGTCCCCATCTGTGCTGGGGTACGATCAGCATCCGCACCGTCCGAAATGCTGCGCTCAACCGAAAAGACGAGCTATCAAATCGTTCTGGAAGGGAAACGGCTGATTGGCGGAAGTCGATCTCGTCGTTCATCAGCCGCCTGCACTGGAACGGCCACTTCATTCAGAAGCTGGAGAGTGCGCCGCGGATAGAGCACGAGAGCTTCATTCCGGCTTTCGATGCCGTGCGAGAAAACGACTTTGACACCGAGCGCTACGAGGCGTGGAAAGCGGGGGAAACCGGATACCCCCTCGTTGATGCTTGCATGCGCGCGCTCCGTGCGACGGGCTATCTCAACTTTCGCATGCGGGCGATGATCGTGTCGTTTGCTGCATACGATCTATGGCTCGACTGGCGTAGTTTCCACGACGTGCTGGCGCGCCGATGGATCGATTATGAGCCTGGCATTCACTTTAGCCAGCTTCAGATGCAGTCGGGCACAACCGGTATCAACGCGTTGCGCATCTACAACCCTACGAAGCAGGCGCGCGACCTGGACCCAGACGGTACGTTTATCCGACGGTGGGTGCCGGAGTTGCGCCGTGTGCCGGACACGTACATCCACACGCCGTGGCTTGCTCCGCCGCAGGTACAGGTTCGGTCCGGATGCCGTATCGGCAAGCAGTATCCAAAGCCCATTGTCCGACACGAGACCGCCGCCAGGCGCGCCCGAAAGGTGATCGGAGAGGTCCGAAAGCGTCCGGAGGTGCAGCAACAGGCGAAACAAGTTCTCGATCAGCATGGCAGCCGACGACATCGATCGAGACGGAAGACGACGCAGAGTGGGGTGAAAAATCATCGGTCGCACTCCGACACGTCTGGCCAACAACAAACGTTCGAGTTCTAGGTCGGGGTTGAGTCGCGCCTTCCTCGCTCAATCTCTCAAGCCGTCAGATTGCAACGCAGGCGTTGGGAATGTTGGCAGTCCGGTGACAAATATGCATCCCGTTACGTTGTGCGGAATCTGGTGTCTCGCGCGAGGAATATGCCCCATGTGTATTCAGAGCGGAGTTATTGATTGATGCCGTTCGGCCATCGTATTCTGCTACGCGCCGGTAGACATGTTCGAAATAGAAGCGTTCTAACCTGCCGATTATTGATTGACGAACGGTCTCGCGTACGTCGGTTGCCTGTGATGTACGCCCTTGGGCCTCACTCAAATCGTTCGGTCGACCAGCAGGTTGAACGAATGCGCCCCATCCGGTGAAAGCCGGGTGGGGCGTTTGTATAGGTACCGTTCCTGCAGAACCTATGCTGTTTCGTCTCGCCGACGCCGAGGCGAATCTGTCGGAACGCCGGTGAAACGTCATTAGCACACGAACGCCACCCGATGGATAAGGTGGTCCGGGAGGCGTGATGGCCCGCCAGGTGCTCGCAAACGTGAGTCGGGAAGAGCGCGTCGACCGCCGCGTTGCGGGCGTAGACGCGGGGTCATGGTACGTCGATCAAGGGATGCTGGTCAGGAGATCGCCTCCAGCACGGTCCGCGTGGTACGGCAGCTGATCATCGGTGAGGGCCTCCCTTGGTGGAGCTCCGTGTAGTGATTTTGACGGTGGTTAGCACGCGGCGCCAAAGTCGAACAGAGAGCGGGGTGTACTCCGCTCCATCGAAACGATAATGTCCGTGTCGACCTGCCCGGAGGCTGCACGAGATCGTGGCGTGATCGAGATGTGGGAAAAGCGCCAACCGTCCTCGACCGCCTTGTTCAGGTGGCGAAGACCCGTCGTCTCGTTATTTCGCTGATGGAGGACGACCTGCCGCACATCTTTGCCTGGATCGGGTGATGGGTGATCAGGGGTTTGCGTCCGCTTCGACCGACTCTTGGTGGACCGAGAACGGTCGGAGCGCTGCGAATCCGATTGACGCTGGTTCGGGGCGGTTGCGGACGACCGTGTGCCGCCATGATCGGGTCCGTTTTCCGATCGGCGGGATGAGCCCGTTGAATGGCTAGAATGTGGCGCTGACTCCGTGTCCTCGCGGTCGGACTGCAACAGCGGATCGTCGTCGGCTGAGCCAAAGATGCTACCGAAAAATCCTTCGGAGTTCGACATAGCAGAGAGAATCAGAGTATAAAAGTAACAGTTCAGTTCGGCGCTAGGAGGCCATTCTGTGTTTTGAGTCAGACGCGTCGGTGTGCTTTTCACGATCGTCTGCAGTGCGGCGTACGGTGCCATAGATCGATCCATAGCGATCGATCCGTTCGATGATCTCATCGACGAGCGCTGCGTAATCCGTTGCTCCGCGGGAGTCGGGGGCGGAGTCGAAGACCGATTTTCCGAATGCGGGTGCGTTCTCGATGGCTGGATCATCGCGGATTTCGGTATTGAATACTTTTCCACCGTAGTGCCCCCGTACCTCATTGATGATCGCGCGGGTCTGCTCGTCTTCGCGCTTTACCATCGTTAGGACAACGCCAAGCACAGGGGCTGCTTCACCGATGCTCAGTCTTACATTTTTGACCACCTGACCGAGGCTGATGACGCCTTCTAAGGAGAGATAAGAGGGCGAAACCGGGATGATGAATGCGTCTGCGGCGACCAACGCGTTGACGCTGAGTAGGGATGTGGAAGGGGCACAATCGATCAGTACGACATCGTATTCATCCTCAACGCGCTCGATCGCATTGCTAAGACGCTTTTCTCGGTTTGGCTGGCGCGAAAGGCGTGTATCCGTATCCGCGAGTCGGAGCGATCCCGTGATCAGGTCGAGGTCCGGTGTCTTGGTTGATCGGATCGCATCTTCGATTTCGATGTCACCGAAGAGCACGTCCGCACTGGATGGGTTGAGCTGATCACGGTCTACTCCCATGGCCAGTGATGCAGAACCCTGGCTATCGAGGTCAATAACGAGCACCCGTTTCCCGTTACGGACAAGACCGGACGCGACGTTGATCGTCGTCGTTGTTTTGCCGACACCGCCCTTATTGTTGATGATGGGGATCGTCTTGATCATGGGTGGAGCAGGTGAAGGCTGAGGAGGAAGCTCTGTACGGCAGCGTTGGCGTAAAGGAGTCGGCACGCACACGTGCCAATGCTGCGGTACCGACTGGACCTATTTGCAGAGGCAAAGAGCGAACCAGCTGTATGGAGAATTGGATGGCAGAACGGCGGGATAAGATTTAATGATGCTATCAGGTCAATGCGGCGCCGTGGACGTGTCCGGAAAAAGTAGAATAGTCTCTTGAGCTTGACTTTTATCACTTCCAATGAAGTGTTCTTAGATCATGCAATTTATATAGGGATATAATCTCGTCACTACTCCGCCTTCTGCTTCTGCCTTGACTACTAAATATTGCAAGAATGTGGCAGGCTGGGTAATTAGTAAACGCGTGACCGAGCTTGCACCCGCAGGGATCCGGTTGCCGAATGCGTGGCGGCCTTTTCATTTGCATGTCTTTGGGGAGTTGGACGGTTCAGCCATCGGTGGATGTTTTGGTATGGCATGAGAGGCGAGCCGGTAGGCATTTTTGATTCGACATACGTGAGTAAGAGCAATATCAACGTTTCCGTGATGGCACGGCCGATGCGCCGAATGTTGTAGATCCTCGAGTGTGTTCGGCGTACCTTAAGATCATGCATCCCTGTCCGTGGAGACCGACGACCCTGTTGGTCAGCACTCATCACCTCGCCGTGCGGTATGGAGTTGCGCGGCTGAATCCATGTCGTTATGCTAGAGATTACTGTTCTCATCGCGAGCACCCTCCCGTTTCTTCTTGGCCTGTACGCGCTCAAGATCATTGAGCGTAGGCGGAACGGAGGCGATGATCCACCGCCGCCACCAGACGAGGGCCCGATGCCACCGATTGCACCGGAGCCCGGTGCCCCTTCTCTTCGTCTTTCGTCCGGTTCGTCGGAATCCGGTCACGAGCGCATCGACCGCGGTCCCGTACGGGTGACGCGTCCAACTGAACGGTCCCGGCGTCCCGTTCGAAGCCAAAGTTTCGCATAGATGGGTGCGGGTCCAACCGTAGTTTTCGTTTCGTCCCAATGTGGCATGTCTAGCCACGGTTGTTCGTGGATCCGCATCTTTTTCCATAGATTGCGAACGATTCGACCGTAGCGATCCGTCAGTTGTGCTACGTTTGCGTGGCGGCATGTGCGTTGCTTCATGTGAAAACGTACATCTAGCGTCACTCTTGAAAACTGATCGAGGCGACGGACGCCTGTTACCGGCGACGTCTCTCAGTACGTTTCTCGCGGTCGCCCCTTCTGATATCGTTTCCCCAACCCCCCTTCGTGCATATGAATCGATGGCTTCAAACGCTCACAGCAACGTTTCTCATTGTCTCACTCGGGTACGCCGGGCCAGCGAATGCGCAGTATGAAGATGTAGGCAGTCTTGATGAACTGAGCGGCGCCCTCGAGGTGATGGCCGGTCAGTACGCCGACAATTACGTTCAGCCGGTATCCGACGCGTTCGGCGCTGGGATGAACTCGGCCATGTTTCGCACGGCCGACGCCGGTGGAGGCATTTTGCCGGGCGTCGATGTTTATGTCGGCGTATCCGTCACCGGCGCGCTCATGGCTTCGTCGGATCGCTCCTTTCTCCCGCAGAACCAGACCCTAACGGTAGATGGCCGGGAACTGAGATTCGACTACTCGAATGGTCGGGTCCCGACGGCTTTCGGAGAGACCAAGACCCCGAGTGCCACGGTCGATATCACGGACGTAGGCACCGGGCAGACAACGAACGTTCAGTTACCACCTGGCATCGTAAACACGCCGGTGGCTCCGCTCGTCATCCCACAGCTTGGCGTCGGAACGGCATTCGGTACGGATGTGATGCTTCGGTACCTGCCGCGCACCCGCCTGAAGAGCTACGGTACGGTCGGCGTCTTCGGGCTCGGCGTGCGCCACAGCATCAGTCAGTATATTCCGATGTCACCCGTCGATATCGCGGTCCAGGGCGCCTACAACTCGATCTCGCTTGAGGATAAGAACGTCGAGGGCGATGTGCTCGACGCATCGGGATACGCCTTCAACCTTCAGGTGAGCAAGAGCCTCCCGGTTCTCCCGGTAACGTTCTATAGCGGGCTGCAGTATGAGACGTTCGATGCCAGTTACGCGTACACGTTTCAGCCGCAGAACAGTAACATCGATCCCGTTAGCTTCACGCTCGATCAGGAAGCGAGCAACAAAGTTCGCGGCGTCGCCGGGGTCACGATTACGCTCGCTGTCGTGCGCATCAATGCGGATTACAGTCTCAGCGGAAATGATGTCGTGACGGTCGGTATGGGCGTACAACTTTAGCGTTCAATCGGTACGCATACGCATAAAGAAGCGGCTGCGACGGGTTTAGAGCCCGATCGCAGCCGCTTCGTTTTGTTGGACCGATGGCGATCCGCAATGCCACCGGTTATTCATCAGGGACATCGAAGTCGAAAAGGGACGGTGCACTGTCTCTTCGTAACACAACATCCACGAGTGTGTCGTTTTCTGACGCGCTGCGAACGGTTTCTACGTACCAGCCATCGTTCACGGCGTCATTGACCTTTTGGAGGTCCGCTTCTTCATGGGATCCGGAGCGGATCCGCATCTGGCGCTTCGCGCGGGGCGAGGTATCGCCTCCAACCTCGGCAACACCTGTCGATTCCGACACGGGGTTTGGGGAAGAGCCCGGGGCGTAATGGTCGCTCAGTTTATGTTCTTGTCGGTCGCCTGAAGACGAGGGGCGTCCGTTATGCGAGCGGCCCTGTTGGGTAACGTCGTCTGGAGGCGCGGTGCGGTCCATGACGTTCTGGATCCGGGCATACAGGGATGGCGGCCCTGCCGACGAATCACGTTCTACATCGGCCTCCTGTTCAGATGGTGGTGTCGGCGTGGCATCGGGTGCGGCGTCCCGTTCGGCGTCTTCGGATTCTTCCAGTATGGACGCATCAAACGTTTCCCTCGACGGCTCAGACGGTTGCAGAAGCGGATCATCATTCGGTGTACCGAAGAAGCCTTTGAGAAACGCGGGACGATTGCTCATTCGCACAAATCGAGAAACAGTGGACTGGAAGCAGGCGGACCTGCAAGCGAGTTAGCCCGCCATTGCAGCGGGAACGGCTGTAACCAATGGTCTACAATCGCGGGGGGCGGCAGAGATGTATGAAGGGGAAATCCCCACCTGCTTGTGGAAGAAACATGCGCCCGTTTGACCCGCAGTCGTAGGACTTCCAGTATCCGGACGCAAATGCGAGTACCAATGTCGATGGGCGACCACAGCACGGCGGTCGCCCAACACAAGACATACTCGAATACGATCGACGGATGTCAAGTGACATCCCTTCGTTCCATTAGTTGAGCTCTAGCGTACCGTCAATCTTCTCGAGCTGGATCCGGGCAAGGGCCAGGTTTGACTTCTCCTTGTTGAGAGCGACGTACGTGAAGATGTCATCGTTCTCGTGAAACATGCGAATCAGGTGGTACTGATTATCCAGCGTGATCAGAATGTCCTGGATCTGCTCATCGAGCTGCAGCTGCTTGATGATTGATTTCTTCGCACGGACAACCTCCGTGTTTCCTGCTCCGGCGAGCTCCATATCGAGCGAGCCGCCACCAATCGTGCCCAGCGTCATTCCCGATTTATAGTCGACGAGAGCGGCACCCACCGCACCGTCGATCTCCATGATTTGATTGAGTGAGTCTTGGATGTTAGCCATAAATCTGAGGTTACTTTAAACCGCGTTGCTTGAAAGGGGGAGGTGACGCTACGTGTGTGGGTAGCAAACAATAAATATACCATACCTACGACAGTATCAATTTTATCACGTTGTGAACCCGTGTGGCGAACTATCTATGGCCGGGGAAAGGCAATGATTTCCCTACGGTCGGTCTCAATACCTGGTGCGGGTGAGCATTCCGTTAGGTCTTTGCCTGCGGTGTCTCCCTGAAGATGATCTCCTTGCCTCCGGCCCCGGCTGTCCAACCATCCGCCAAACAGGTTGCGAGTCTCCACGCTTTTCTACAGAGCAGGCTAGCCTCAACACGTCGAGAACGCCCGTATCAGGGAGCGCCGTGTTAATTCGTTGTGGAGTCATGAGTCCGTAACGAGTGGAGGTTAAACCCGAATACATTGGCGGCGTTTGCGCATTCAATCAACGTACGTTTCCATGGAGTTCGGAGCTTGATGCAGATTATCCCCATCATCAACAATAAGGGCGGTGTCGGAAAAACAACGACCACGGTAAACCTGGCGGCCGGGTTGGCGCACCGTGGGAAGCGCGTCCTCCTGATCGACCTGGACAGCCAGGGATCGGCGTCATTGGCCCTCGGGGTCTCCCATGATCAACTCCAACCATCGGTTGCGGATGTGCTTTTCGGGAAGCGGACGTTCGCCGAGACGGTACGGAGCACAGACGTAGATGGGCTGGATCTACTCACCGGTTCGCTCGAGCTTGCGAATGCTGATATTCGCCTCAAGGAGACGCGTCGTCGTGAATGGACGCTTCATCGTATACTCGACCCGATTCGCGAGACGTACGACGTGATTCTCATCGATTGTGCCCCGTCTACCTCGGTGTTGACAGTGAATGCGCTGGTAGCAGCCGACGCCTTCATTGTACCGGTCCGTCCGACATACCTGGCGCTGGCGGGTGTGGTCGGGCTGGGAGAGGTGGTCAAGAACGTGAGGGAAGGGGTTGGGGAAGCAGCGCCGGTCCTCGGAATTGTCGTCACACAGGTCGGAGGCGAAAAAGATGGTCATCCGCCGGGAGTGCAGGATGAGGTGATTGATGAGTTGCGGACGCACTATGGCGGGAAAGTATTTAACACGCTGTTGCACTACGATCCGTCGTTGGAGCAGGCGCCGGCTCATAGCGAAGATATATTTGAGTTCGCCCCGAAGTCCCGTGCTGCCAGTGAATATGCGCTTCTTATCGACGAAGTGGAGGAGCGGATTGAGCGATACGGAAATGTGTATGCCCGCGTGAACCGATAGCCACATCCCAGGAAGACGGGGCGCTCAATCCACTTTTTCCCGGACGGGACAATGCCACACTCTTTCTCCCAGTGGGAGTGGGGCGCGCCTCACGATCCATCGAAAAGCCGGAAACCGGAGGGTGGTGCGTTTCATGTAGCTAAAACGGGACGTTTTCATCTGTCCGCACGTCAGAGGTCGGTCGCGTTTTCTGGATTTCTATTCCGTCGGCCGAGAACCCGAATAGGTCCTCCGGGGAGAAAATCAGTCGGAAGTCGGCATCCGAGAAGAACACTTCGAATTTGCGGCTGAACTGGTCAAGCCGCTTCAGATAGTAGGCGGTGTTCTCGTCGGGCTGATCTGGGTCCCACTCGGTGGCGAGCCTGCAGTTTTTGAACGCCGTGACGTTTGGGTCATCTCCGGTGATGTAGTACGAGATGCGATCTCCTTTGCGAATCGTCTGTCCCGTCGCCTGCATCCTCCGTTTCGCGAGTTCGTAGGTGGCTGCTCGCGGACGGTCACCCTCCTGAACATCTCGTTCGTACTGTTCGATCGTGTCTTTCAGCGTTTCCGTCCGTGCGAAGCTGTAGACGTTCTCCCAGTCGTGCGCTTCGATGCTCTCACGATATCGAATGTAGAGTTCGTGGAGCCCCTCGACATCCCGCTCCAGCAGGAGTTCGATGGCTTCCCGAACGAAGCGGCGGCCGAACTTCTCGTTCGATCGAGAGATCAGCGATGAGCCTTTGAATTTAAGGGATCCGTCGTACGTTCGGAGCGCGTAGTTTTTCTTTTTGTACGACAGCATTTTCTGAAATCGCCCGTCAAATCCGACGCGTATGCCCTCCGGCATGGCACTCGTCAGATCTCGCGTGAACTGGATTTCGTTGTCCTCGCCGCGAACGTCGTCCGGTGGCACGAACAGGACGCCATCGGTATCAACTTCGATAACGGTTCCTCCTCGATCTTGAATTTCGGAGATGAGGTCTCTGAGGATCTGTTGGCCGATGCGAGCGACCCGATCAGCTTCCTCGAAATCGTTGAAGATCGCCAGGGTAAACCCGAGGTTGCCGTAGAAGGAGTTGATGAGCACCTTGTACGAATTCTGTCGCGCATCCAGCTCCGATCGGACCTTGTCATCGGCCGCGTCGCGCATGGCCTGTTTGGTTTCGAGACGAAGGTTCGTCAGACGGTCGAGAAGCTGAGGAAACACCCCGAGTCTGTCTCCCGCAGGCTGGATGTCGTAATTCAGCATGATTGAGGGGTACAGGCTTTCGACGTCAGCGTAGACGACGGGCCCGAGTACGCCCGTCATGAAAATATCGGTGTAGCCGCCCATCGACTGCGTACCCCATTCGCTACGCGGTAGACTGTGGCGCTTGCGCAGATACTCGCGGACGAAGAGGCTCTCGATTTTAGATGCCGGTCCACGCCGGGCTGCGCCGCCGTATGTCATCGGCAGCATCTGCGTGAGGTAGAACGTCGATCCGGAGAGGTGCCGTGCGAGCCGTTCGGTCTCGATCACGTCGTCGAGGGCGTAGTCGAGCAGTCGGTCCCGATCCTCCCGCCAGTATCGGTCGATCTCGTCGCCAGGGATGTAGGTACGGTCCTCGGGGGCAAACCCGAAATATTTTGCCGCGGTCTTGAGACTGTAGTCCGGGAGATCTCGCTTGAAGACGTCGAACGCCATCACCTGGAAGTAGACATCAATGACATGGCGTCCGTGAACGGCCATGGCGGGATAATCCACCGTGCGTTCCGCGAAGCGCATGCTGGATTCGTACGTTCTGGGCGTCGACCCGTCGCGTCCAATCGCAAAGTCGACTCCATGGCGTTCACACCGCTTGAGGATGTAGTCGAAGTCGAAGGAGAAGCAGTTGTAGCCCTCGATCACGTCCGGGTCGCGTTCGCGAATGACGTTGACGAGCGTGCAGAGAAGGTCGCGCTCAGCATCGTCGGTGGATGCGTCGAGGTGGAGAACCTTCGTCCAGTCGCGGTTGTCGGACAGGGCGACGATGATGATTCGATCGTCTGGACGCTTTGCATTCGGGAAACCCTGCTCGGAGTACACCTCGATATCGAGTTGCAGGCGGTGGAGGTCACCCGGCTTCATCTCGAGGAAGCAGGTTTTCCCCGTTTGCATCATGTATTGCTGCGCCGGAGATCCGACCTGATACAGTTCGTCCGGGCGCCCGTCATCCGTGGTTGAGCGATGTTCGACCGTGCGGATGGCATTCCAGTAGTCCGCCCACGTGTTGAAGATGACGAGATACCGGTAATGGTTGTCGCCCTCGAGCTCGGTGAACTTGAACGTGGACCGGTGCCCGCGCAGCAGCGTGATGTCTGAGATGAAGAAAAAGGGGAAGAGGCGATCCTCTTCGGTCGTGATTCGCCGACCGTCCTCAGATCGTTGGTATAGTCGGACACGTGCCGGCTCGTCCGATGGGGCGTCCATTAAGGGTTCGATGTCTACGATTCTCGGCGTTGGATCTTTGCCGAAGAGAGCCGCATCCACGTCCGGATTTGGGTTCGCGTCCTTCGCGGTCGGGGTGGAATCCGTAGACCCGGTACCCGCGTCGGGACGCTGGAATCGGGCGAATACGTCCGGGCGGGTGAGCATGGTCGAGCGAAACCGGAGGGCGTGAGAGAGTTAGACTGAGGCACCTGGTTAACAGCCGTAGCATTTCTACGAGCGCCTGACCGTGCGGTGCCATTTGGAATGTGTCGCCGATGGTTCCGCTATGGAATGGCGGTGGCGCGTTCGATCGAGGGGGGGACGGTGGGCACAATTCGCTTCGATCTTCGTGGATGTATGCCGGTACCTCTTGTTCGTCACGACGCTCCTGCTTTTCGGAAGACTTGATTTTATATGCCCGTACTTCGTGCCGTTGACGTGGGCCAAAATTTTGGTTCGTTGCTTCTGTTTCGCCGGATGTCGTTTGAGGTTATCGGTGGCGAAAGTCTGGCGATTACGGGCTCGAACGGTTCGGGAAAGTCTACCCTGCTGAAAATCCTTTCGGGTGTGATGACACCGAAGGCCGGAGAGGTCGAACTCGTCATTGACGGCCGGACGGTGGACGACATGAAGCGCCCGCTACACGTCGGACTCGTCGCACCGTACCTGAGCGTCTACGACAACCTTTCGGCGCGCGAGAATTTAGAGTTTCTGGCGCGGGCTCGGGGGCAGAGCGTCACTGACGGTGCGAGTGACACCGCCGCGGGTAAGCGCATCGCCTCAGTTTTGCAGCGTGTTGGACTAGAAGGACGCGAGGATGACCTCGTAGGCACGTTTTCTTCTGGAATGAAGCAGCGTGTGAAGTATGCCGCAGCGATGCTCCCAAGACCGGATGTACTGCTCCTGGATGAGCCGTCGGCCAACCTGGATGTGGAGGGCATTGCCATGGTCGAGGAGGTCATGGAATGGCAGCTAGAGGCAGATCGCATTCTGATCGTGGCAACGAATGTAGCAGCTGAGGCGGAGGAATGTGACCGCACGCTCAGCGTCGAATCGTTTCGTTCCTGACACTTCTCCTTGATCGCGGCGATAATACTCTTTTTCGGTTCATCACGGGTGGGCTATGGTATCGATATTTGGCGTGAAGCTGGGAGGCGATGATGCGGAACGCCGGTCGTAACGAAAACGGCGCAAACAGGCCTCATCGGTTGTCGTTCTATGACAACATTCCTCATTCAACAAGCAGGAGGCTATTATGGAAAAGGCAACGTTAGGCGGTGGATGCTTTTGGTGCCTCGAAGCCGTCTACGATAGCGTCGACGGCATTGACAAGGTTGTCAGTGGATACGCCGGTGGGGACACGCCGAACCCGACATATCGTGCCGTGTGCTCTGGCCGTACCGGCCATGCTGAGGTCGTTCAGATTACGTACGACCCCGAAATCATCTCGTATCGTGATCTGGTGGAAATCTTCTTTACGATCCACAACCCAACGACGAAGGACCGGCAGGGGGCAGATGTCGGGCCGCAGTACCGGTCGATCATTCTGTATCATGATCAGGAGCAGAAGCAAGTCGCTGAGCTGGTCATCGATGCGCTTGAGGAAGAGAGCGTTTTCTCCGATCCGATCGTGACAGAGCTGGAGCCCCTCGATACGTTTTACGAGGCAGAGCAGAAACACCAGGATTACTACCAGCGCAATCCCGGCCTTCCGTACTGCCAGGCGGTCATCGAACCGAAGCTGAGCAAGCTGCGGAAGAAGCACGCCGCGAAGCTTCAGTAGGCGAAGGTGTTATTTCCTCACGCGCGGGCCAGGCAGAGTGTGGTGATCAGGACGCGGTCCGCGCCGGCCGCTTTCAGGGTTCGGGCACACGCCATTGCCGTGGAGCCGGTCGTCAACACGTCGTCGACGAGGAGGAGCGTGCCGCCGTCGATGGATTCGGCCACAGAAAAGGCATCACATACGTTGCGCCAGCGCTCGTCTCGTGAAAGGTTTGTCTGTGATCGGGTTGCGCGATGCCGCGTGAGCGTGTGCGGATCCAACCGTGTCGATAACGTGGATGCAACACCTCGAGCGAGCGTTTCGGCCTGGTTGTAGCCGCGTTCGAGAAGGCGAAGTCGGTGGAGTGGGATGGGGACGACCCGGTCTGGTTCTGGCCAACCGGCGCGTCGGTACGATTGACCGAGAAGACGCCCGAGCTCGACACCGTACTGCGGACGATCGCCGTATTTCAGGGCATGCTGGATGGACTGGAGCGCTCCCCCCTTATCGAACACCCACATCGCATGCGCACCGGAGGCTGTGCCCCAATCTGGGGGAAGACGATCCAGTCGTGCAGCAACGTTCATTTGCGGCGCCTGCTCCATACGGCGGAGACATGCCGGGCAGAGTGGGAGCGAGGGACGTTCGGGGCGCCCTGCACAGCCCACGCAGCAGGGCGGGTATAGAAGGTCGAGGAAGCCACGGAGGAGGTTCATCTGATTTGCTATCTGCCACATGTGCCCGAATGCATAATACGGATATAAAACAATGTATAAATAATATTAGTTGTGAGTATATGTTTAGGGTGGCGTAGCATGCTGGCGGTTTCGGAGATAATTCGCACCTGGGGTCTGGTTGTGCAACTCCGTTCTTTTATCTTTTTTGTCTAGAGCCTCGTCCCGCGCTGCGGGGCCTCACATTTTGTTGTATGCTGATCACTGTTTGCTCGACATCGACCGTCGATGCCGGGCGCCTGCGCGGCTTCTGTTTTCAGCCACCCGAATTGAAGTTTTTCACTAACTGACGTTTTTGTAGCTATGGCCGACCGGGAGCGACGCGGAATGTTGATCAAGAACACGGGCACGGAATCTGTTACCGTGGTTATGGACACCCGTACCATCGACATTGGGGCGGGAGAAGAGACCTTCATCACACCAGAAGAGGTCCGTGATGATGCGCTGCGCGAGGCGCTACAGGTACGCACGATCTCGATCGTGCGGCCGGCCACGAAGCAAGAAGACCTTACGCTGCGGGAGCAACTCGGAGCGGAGGAGTAGCCGGATCGCACGGACCGGATGGTCCGCTGTGTCTTTGTGCTGATAACGTCTCTCGTGGATCTGCAACGCCCTTCGTATGGACATTTTTGCGCTCGAGCCGTGGTACGGCGGGTCGCACCGTAACTTTCTCGACGGTCTTGTCGAACACTCCAGTCATACGATCCGCACGATCACGATGCCGGGCCGCTTCTGGCGCTGGCGCATGGAAGGCGGAGGCGTTACCCTTGCGCGGAAGGCACGGGAAGCGGTTGATGAGGTCGGCGTCCCCGACTTGCTCTTCGTCAACGACATGGTCAACGTCCCGGCCTTCCTGTCGCTGACTCGCGACGTGTTTGCTGACGTTCCGGTTGCGCTGTACTTCCACGAAAACCAGCTCACGTATCCGCTGCCGCCGGATCGCTCCCGGGACCGGGCCTATTCGATCACGAACTACCTTTCGGCCCTCGCCGCGGACCGCGTCTTCTTCAACACAGCTTTTCACCGGGACGAATTTCTAGAGGCGCTCCCGGTCCTGCTCCGCAACTTTCCGGACTTCACCAATCTGCACACGGTGCGGGAGATTCGGGAGAAAAGCGAAGTCCTTCACCTCGGTGTCGATTTAGCAGCCCACGACGAGTACGACTCTGAGCGCGTCGTTCGTACGGGTGGACAGGGAGAGCCGCCCGTCGTGCTGTGGAATCAGCGCTGGGAGTACGACAAGAATCCGAAGGCGTTTTTCCGCGCGATGAACCGGCTGGATGACGCGGGATGTGACTTCCGACTGATTCTGGCAGGAAAAGCGTTCCGTGAGCAGCCCGAAGAGTTTGAGCAGGCGTTCGAGCGATACGCCGAGCGGATCCTGCACTACGGCTACGCAGAAGATTTTAGCGAGTACAGTCGCCTCCTACACCGAGCGGACATTGTCGTCTCTACGGCACTCCACGAGTTTTTCGGCGTCGCGATCATGGAAGCCATCTACTGCGGGTGTCATCCGCTGCTACCGGATCGCCTCAGCTACCCCGAACTCGTGCCGGAAACGCATCATCGTCCGCTGCTCCATGCGCCGGTCCTGTACGAGGACGAAGATCATCTCTTTGCAGTGCTTCGCTCGATTCTCGATGGAAACGAACGTACGCTTCCCCCGGCTACGCTCCGCAAGATCCCACAGCCCTACGACTGGGACACGCACGTAGCAGACTACGACGCGGCCTTCGAGGCGATGACTAGGTCAACGGGTTGACGGGTCGAGGTGTGGAAGTGTGGACGTGTGGAAGTGTGAACGTAGGTATGTTTGATAAACGACCACCGTCGCACGGCCGTGCGACGGTGGTGGCTCGCCTTGAGCCTTACACGTTGAACCCTGAACCTTGAACCCTGAACCTTATCCGTTTCAGTTGTTTCTGGCGCGGACGAGTTCGAAGCAGGTCGCCGGGTCCGGGTCGCCGTTCACGACGTATGATCGGACGGAGCCGTCCTCGTCCGCCATCACGACAATCGCGTCGGCGTTTGGGTCGTAGGTCTGCATCTTCCGTGTCGCCCACACGGTCAGAACCTCGTCGTCTGAAGGTTCGCTGGACCAGCCCCCGGCCGAGTCCGGTCGGTAGAGCAGTTTACGGGTGTCGAACGGATGGTCGAGTCCGGACGACGTCATCGGATCACCCTCGGCAATCACCACAGCCCCGATGCCGTAGCGCTTGAAACCGTAGTACGATGCCGCCGCAACGTCCATCCAGTGGTCGACCAGGAAGTCGTGGTGCTCGTCCTCCTTCGGGGTGCCGGTCAGCGCGTCGTCCGGCTGCTCGATGGTGATAAAGTGTCCGTTTTCGTCGATCAGCGTCGTGGACGGCATAAGCGTCGGGCGGGGCGCAAGAAATCAGTGACGGTGATTGGGATTAGCAAAACGCGACGGGCGCAGGGAGAGGTTTCCACCGAAGCGAAACGTTTTGGGTTGGCGATTACGCATTGGGGATTGGGGATTCGGGATTGGGGATTCGGGATTGGGGATTCGGGATTGGGGATTTGGAATTGTGAATTAGGGATTGGGAATTCGGGGATGAGCTTCAAGGATTGGAGTAATGCCGTCGCTCGAACGCTGAACAGTGAACCTTGAACACTGAACCCTGAACACTGAACCCTGAACACGAAACGCTGGACCATTTCTTGACGATTAGAACCTGGTGAGAAGGCGGTTGGGGTGGGAAATCCTTTTGGCACGCAGCGTAAGTAGGAGCGATAGGACCTACTGTGAACCTGGTCGCCTCGCTTCCTTGATGCTCCATCTGCGGAGCTTTTCACTATGACTGAACCGCACATTCTTCTTGTCGAAGATGAGCCCGATGTAGCCTCGTTCATCCGGAAGGGACTGGAGGAGGAACAGTATCGCGTCACGTGGGCAAAGAATGGCCGACGCGGTCTAGAGTACGTTCAACAGGATGAGATCGACCTGGTCTTGCTGGATGTGCGGCTTCCGGATATCAACGGTCTCGACGTGTGCGAACGCCTCCGGATTCACGATACGCATCTGCCGGTGATGATGCTCACGGCCCTCGACGCCGTGGAGGATCGAGTGGCAGGACTCCGTTCGGGGGCCGACGACTACCTGCCGAAGCCGTTCGCGTTCGACGAACTGCTCGCGCGCATCGAGGCGCTCCTCCGGCGCGTGGAGCCGCAGGAACGAGATGAGCCGCTGGAGGACGGGGCGTTGCGGCTTGATCTGGCGGCCCGCCGCTGCAGTGTCGACGGCGAGGAGATACATCTTACGCCGACGGAGTTCGATCTGCTGGCGTTCTTGATGGCGCGTAAAGGACGCGCACTCAGCAGGGAGGACATCCATCGCGAGGTCTGGGGCCATAATTTTGATCGGGGAACGAACCTTATCGACGTGTACGTCAACTATCTCCGCCGAAAACTTTCCGACGCCGGCTGTGACTCGCGCATCGAAACCGTGAGGGGCACAGGGTATCGCTTCGAATCTGCGGAGTCAGGCCCGGCCTCCTCACCGGATGCGGAGACAAACATCGAGACCACGGATGCAGGTGCATGATGCACTTCAGACGAGATGCCATACCGCACGGCACCGTGTCTTCGCAACGATGAACCCGGTAGATCATGTTCGACCTTACAGACTCAGAACCGCCTCGCAACGAGGCAAGCCCGACGTCAGAGCGACCCCCGTTTCGCCGTCGACTGTTTACGATGGTTGGACCGGCGCTTGCGGCCGCTCTTGCCGTGCCGGCGCTCATGGCGTGGGCGGGGGCGTACTGGTCGTTTCATCACACAGCCATGAGCACGGTTGAGACGGAGGCCGAAGAGATGCTGGCCGAGGTACGCATTGTCGATGGATCATTCGATCTAAGTGCGTATGCCTGGCAAGAGGCACATCACCGTCTCGCGATCGACCGCGTCGATCCGATCTTTGTTCAAGTGTTCGACGACGGCGGGCAGCTTCTCCGCGAGTCCTCCAATATCAATGCGCTTGATCCCTCGTTTCCGGACCGCCTTCTCGCCCGTCAAATGCCGGAGCGCGTCGTTCCGTCGTTGAAAACGTTCGAGGCGGGAGACCGAGGATACTACTATACCGTCCGCCCCATTCCGGACCATACCGGACAGGTCGCCGGGTTTGTCCAGGTATCGCGTGCGGTACCGGATCACCGATCGATGCTCTGGCAGCTGGGGATCGGATTGATCGCCCTCTGGATTGCTCTGACGGTCGGATTGCTGGTCCTTGTCGACTGGGCTGCTCGTCGTGTTTCAGAACCGCTTCGGAGTGTAACGGATGTCGCCCGGACCATCACATCGGCAGACCTGGACACACGCGTCCACGTCCCCGACGATGCAGACCGGGAAACGGCCATGCTCGCGGAGACCCTGAATGCGCTGCTTGATCGCGTGGAGTCGCATGTGGATGCGCTTCGCACGTTCACATCAAACGCGGCGCATGAGCTGCAGACGCCGCTCACCGTCCTTCGCGGACACGTCGAGATTGCGCTTCGGCGCGATCGATCAGCTGCGGAGTACCGAAGTACGCTGGAGCTTCTCGACGACCGCCTCGGGAGCTTCGTCCAGACACTGCGAGCATTGCTCACGCTCACGCGGCTTGATCGCGGTGCCTCACTGGAAACGGAGGAGGTCGACATGGTGGATCTCGTTGCGGAGGAGGTGCAATCGTTTCAGGAGCGTGCGGACCAGCGTGGAATTCAGTTGACCGTCGAGGCGCATCGGCAAAATGGCGCTCACGACGTGAGCGGGCCGAACAGCCGCGGCGCGAAAAGAACACAGCGCGACGGCCGAGCCTTTCATGTTCAGGCTCAGCCCGATCTACTTCGTGATGCCGTCCGCAATCTTGTGGACAACGCGCTCAAGTATACGCAGGAGGGGAGTGTGCACGTAGTCGTCGAGGCCGAGGAGGATCGCGTTCACGTGCTCTGCCGCGATACGGGCATCGGAATCGATGCGGAGGAGATGCCGGAAGTCAGCAATCGGTTCCACCGCGGGGCGCGCGCCGGGGACGTTGGCGGTGAAGGCAGCGGGCTCGGGTTGTCGATCGTGACGCGTATTGTCGAGCGGCACGGGGGGCGGCTGCAGGTTCATTCCGAACGGGGGCAGGGGACGGAGTTTCGCATCACTCTTCCGCGATAAAAGGCCCTCACAAAACGTGCTTCGATGATAGAGAGTGAGCGAACCGGGCGGGATCCAGGCGCGTGAAGCCGGTGAACCCGAAGCGGTTCAGCGATGCAGCGACGCGAAGCTAGTGCCCGTGGTGCGACGCGAAGCTAGTGCCTGTGGTGCGACGCGAAGCTAGTGCCTGTGGTGCGACGCGAAGCTAGTGCCTGTGGTGCGACGCGAAGCTAGTGCCTGTGGCGCGTAACGCCGAAACCGGTCGGTGCAGCGTCCCGAAGGACGTGCCCTTCGGGGGCCGCACGCAGCTCGAATGAGGGATTGTTAGGGCCTCTAAATCCGTCGCACGTCGGCCGTCGTCTTGCTCTAGATGGCGGCCCCAAACGAATGAAGTGGGTTGTCTGGAGCGTGTGGGCTCCGTTTCCGTGAGCGGGGTGTCCCCCCGTTCTAATCTGTCTCTAACCTTCTTCTCATCGTGCGCTAAGATCCCTACCTCAGCCAAGCGGTCGAAGAGAGTGCATCGGCGGTCGAATGCACCGCTGGTTCTGAATGCTCTCGATCAAGACGGCAGGGTAGTATGAATTGTAGGAGCGTGAGAGGCGCAGGCGCGCTCGGGAGAGCGCTTGCCGCGATGTTGACGATCACCATGTTCTCGATCGTTGGTTCGACCGCGATCGCGCAGGACCTGGATGGGAATGTCGGACCGGCATTTTCCGACACGCTTACGTTTGCCCGGGCGGCGGCGATGTTGGAGGCGAACAGTCCGCAGTTGCGAGCCGCGCAGGCAGAGGCGCGGCAGATGGATCGGTCTGCGAAAGTCGATGCGCTGTATCCCAACCCATCCCTCTCGGTCCAGGAGGAGCGAACCAACCTGGCGGACGGCGTCGATGACCAGTGGTACCTCTCGGTCAATCAGTCCATTCGATATCCAGGAGAACAGGGCGCACGTCGCCGTGCCCACGACGCCACGCGCCGGATGGCTGATGCAACCGTCAACGAGACGCGGACGCGGCTTCTAAACGAGTTGCGCCATCGGTATCTCAATGTTGCGGTGGCACAGGCGCGGGTGACGGTTCTTCAGGACGTGACCGGCCAGGTCCGGGATGCGGAGCGCGCGGCCCACATTCGCTTCGAAGAGGGGGACCTCGGGACGTTTCAGAAGGCACGCCTGCAGGTCGCCCGGGCACGGTACGAGAACGATTTGTCTGAGGCACAGCTGCGACTCCGCGACGCTCGCATCGAACTGGCTTACCTGCTGGTGCCAGACGCTCGGGCGACGCTCAATGAGGTCAAAGCGCTCGGAGCCTACCACGTCGAAGGAGGTGCGCAGGCTCTTCTGTCCTCGCGGGCACCGGCGCCGCGCAGGATCGACGAGGCCGAAGCATTGCAGCAGGCGATGGCTCGGCGCGGAGCCGTTCATGCCGCGCGAAATCGATTGGACGTTCGCACAGCCGACCTCGATGCGGCTCGATACGGACGATATCCAAGTCTGAACCTATCTGCCGGGCCGAAGCGACAGTCGTTACCGTCTTCGACCACCTACGGCTATACCGCGGGGATTGTCATCGGCCTTCCGCTGTGGAACGGGGGGCGTGCTGCGGTTGATGCCGAACGCAACCGGCGAGAGGTTGCCCGAGCCGAGCTCGAATCCACGCGGCGGGATGTCGAGATCCAGGTCCATGACGCGCTGGAACGTGTGGACAGTTTTGGAGAGCGCCTGCGCGTGGTCGGGCAACAGGTGCTTCCCGGCACAGACTCTCTCGCCTCTGATGCGCGATTCGTCTACGGTGAGGGGGAGATCTCTCTCTTCGAGCTACTGGATGCTGTCGACGCCGCCACGCAGGCTGCGCTCCTTCGTCTCGACCTTCGGCAGGGATTTCTGCGCGCTCTCTACGACCTCGAACATGCTATCGGCGTCGGATTTGAGGACGAGCCGATCGTCGTCAACGGCGCGCTGGAGGTGCAGAGATGATGTGTGTCTACCCTCTTTCCTCCTCACGGCTCAGCCGGCTCCGCCTAATCACGTGTAACGACGCGACTCCTATGCAATTCAGACTGAACCGCTTTCTCTTCCTTCCGGTGTTGGGACTCATGCTCCTTCTGGCGGGGTGTGGCAAGGACACGGCTCCGACCCCAGCAGCACAGGGCGCTTCGCCGCCGGACCCGGACCAGATTACGTTGACGGACGCCGAGCTTACCGAGGTGCGGGTCGAGACCCAGAAAGTGTCGGTACGTCCGATCGTTACGTCGCTTCAGCTTCCGGCTCGCGTTCGCCCACAGGCCGATCGCGAGGCCTACGTCACGTCGCTCGTCAGTGGACGTGTTGAACGGCTGCGGGCAAGCACAGGAGACCGTGTCCGTCAGGGGCAGGTTCTGGCCGATGTCGCTGCCCCGGATCTCAGTGACATGGTCGCAGGCTTGCGGCAGGCGCGCGACGAACTCGATCGACAGCACAGGCTCCGGGACCGGGGAGTAGCCGTCGAAAAAAACGTCCGTGCTGCCGAGCGAGACTGGCAGGCCTCGCGTCAGCGTCTCCGCTCGATCGGTGTCAGCAGAGATCGAATCGAGGCCGTTGCTATCGGCGATGCCGATCTGGCTACGCTTCCGCTGACCGCCCCGATCGACGGCGTCGTGCTCGATCGCACGGCCGTGCTGGGAGATCCTGTTCAGCCGGGAGATCGCCTCTACTACATCGCAGGTCTGGCGCCGATCCGGGTCGTTGCGGACGTCTTCGAACGGAACCTTGGTGCAATTCGAGAAGGACAGACTGTCACTGTGACGACATCCATGGCGCCGGGGCGAACCTACGAGAGCTTGGTCGCACAGGTTACGCCGAAGGTGGACGATGAGCGGCGAGCAGCGAGCGCTAGGATCGTGCTTCCGAATGATGATGGCAGTCTCCGTCCCGGGATGTACGCCACCGTTCGAGTTCAGGTGGAAGGAGATCCACAGCCGGCCCTATCGAGCGACATCCTGATGACCGGGGCGTCAGGGACCTATGTCATCGTACGCGACGCACCTCGGACCTTCCGCCGCGTCTTCCTCGATGCCTCCGCCGACGCGGATGGATTTGTCGCGGTGCCCGAGCTCGAACCCGGCACAGAGGTCGTAACGAGCGGCGCCTACCAGATCGTGAGCGCCATGAATCAGCAGTAACTAGCCGGTTCTGATTTCGGGCCCGGCTGAGGGTTGCACTTCCTCGCAATTCGGACCTGATCGACCGTCTTCCCGACGGCCCGCGACTTTTTCACTACCCGACGTCGTTTCATCATGCTCGATCGTCTCATCGCCTCCGTCGTCAAGAACCGCGTACTGGTTCTGCTGCTCATGGCCGTCCTGGTCGGCTGGGGCCTGTACAGCTGGAAGCAGGTGCCGCTGGACGCCTATCCCGAGCTCACCAACAACCAGGTCCAGATCCTCACGCGCGTCCCCGGTATGTCACCCGTCGAGGTCGAGAAGCTTGTGACGTACCCGATCGAGATCAACATGACGAACCTCGAAGGGGTAGAGGAAAACCGCTCGCTGAGTCAATTTGGCCTGAGTGTCGTCACGCTCGTTTTCGATGAGGGAATGGATCCGTATTTCGTGCGCCGACTCACGTCTGAGCGCCTTCGCGAGATCGAAGACGAACTGCCGTCCTCGGCTGAGCCCTCGCTTGCGCCGATGACCACTGCCCTGGGTGAAGTGTATCAGTATGCTCTCGTGGACGAGCCAGGAGATGGGCGGACGTATAGTCCGCAGGAACTGCGCACGCTGCAGGACTGGGTACTTGCGCCGGAGCTACGCACTGTCAACGGGGTGGTAGAGGTGAATGCGCTCGGCGGCTTCATCAAGGAGTATCACGTTCGGTTCGATCCAGAGGCGCTTATCAACTACGACATCTCCATCGACCAGGCGTATGATGCGCTTCGCAAGAGCAACACCAATGCGGGCGGGAGCTACATCGTCCGGAACCAGCAGCACTACGTCGTCCGCGGTATCGGGCGCATCGGCGCCGGGGATTCCAGTATTCTCGACGACATTCGCAATACCGTAATCGCCACGCGGGACGGAACGCCCATTCTGGCGAGCGATGTCGCCGAGGTGAAGATCGATCACGCTGTCCGCCACGGGGCTGCATCCATGAATGGAAACGGTGAAACCGTGGTTGGAATCGTCATGATGCGGCGCGGGGCGAATGCGCAAGAGGTGGTTCGGAACACGGAAGCTCGAATCGCGGATCTGCAGTCGACTCTTCCCGACGGCGTCGCGATCGAGGTGTTCTACAACCGAAACAGCCTGACGAGTGCGGCGATCTCAACCGTTACCACGAGCTTGTTAATCGGCGGCGCCCTCGTGATTCTCGTGCTGATCTCATTTCTCGGCGACTGGCGCTCGGCGCTGATCGTCAGCCTCGTCCTCCCGATGACCGCGCTGGCGACGTTCATCCTGATGAATTACTTCGGGTTTAAGGCCAACCTGATGAGCCTGGGCGGGCTGGCCATCGGACTCGGGATGTTCGTGGACGGGGCCATCGTGATGGTCGAAAACATCTTCAGGCTCCGTGAGGAGAACCCCAACGAGTCGATCGGTCTCATTGTGGTTCGAGCGGGACGTGAGGTCGCGCGGCCCATCGCGTTCTCCGTCGGCGTCGTCATCGCCGTGTTTCTGCCGCTCTTTACGCTAGAGCAGATGGAGGGACGCATGTTTCGACCGATGGCATTTACCGTCTCGTTTGCTCTTCTCGCAGCGCTTTTCCTTGCGCTCACGATGGCTCCGGCGCTGAGTTCGTACCTGCTGGCGTCGGTCGGGAAGAAGGATACGGATCGCGGTTCGCCCGACAAGAAGGCGGTCGGAGGCGACGGTCGCCGAGCGTCCGATGATACGGACCACGGCGAAGCCTCCAACCGACTCATGCGCTGGTTGTCGTGGGTATACGAGCCGATGCTGGACGCGGCCCTGAGCCGGCGCGGGCTGACGGTCGGGGCGTCCATCGTGGTGGTCGCCGTGGGGGTTGGCGTCTTTTCCACGCTCGGAACGGAGTTCGCGCCGCCGCTTGAGGAAGGGTCGGTGGCCATTCAGGTGGCACTAGAACCGGATGCCTCGCTCGAAACGACCACAGAGATTCAGAAATCGGTCGAATCTGCCCTACTGGAGTTTCCAGAGGTGATCAGTGCGGTGAGTAAGGTCGGACGTCCGGCTGTGGCGACCGATCCCATGGGGCAGAACCTCACGGATATGTTCGTCGGCCTCACGGATCGCGACACCTGGCGATTCGAGAGCAAGGAGGTGCTGGTGGACTCGATGCGGGCGCGGGTGGACCGGATTCCGGGTGCCACGTTCGCTTTCACACAGCCGATTGCTCTTCGACTCGACGAAATGGTGAGCGGAGCCAAAAGCGAGATTGCCATCAAGGTGTTCGGTCCCGACCTGGATGAGCTCCGCCGGCTGCAGTCCGAGATCGCCGATGCCGTCTCCGGGCTGCCCGGGGCCGCCGACGTGCTTCCCACACAGATCGCCGGCTTTGGCTACGTGGAAGTCGATGTGCAGCGGGCGCAAGCGGCACGATTTGGTCTGAGCGTCGGCGATGTGCAGCGCGCCATCGACATGGCGATTGGCGGGGAAACGGTAAGCACCATCCTGGAAGAGGACCGGCGATTCGCCCTGGTGGGCAAGCTCCAGGAGACGGCGCGGAGTTCGGTCGCCTCGATCCGGTCGTTGCCTCTCCGCACGCCCGACGGGACACAGATTCGGCTGCAGGATGTGGCGCGCGTCTCTCTCACCGAGGCTCCGGCGGAGGTGGGGCGCGAGCAAGGACGCCGAAAGGTGACGCTGGGTGTCAACCTTTCGGGTCGTGACGCCGGGGGCTTCGTGGCGGAGGCGCAGGACGTGGTACGGAATCGCGTCGACCTGCCCGCCGGATACACGATGGACTGGGGCGGTCAGTTCGAAAACCAGCAGCGTGCTCGCGATCGTCTGACCATCATCCTGCCGATCACGCTGGCGGTCGTTTTCGTTCTTCTCTACATGACGTTCAACTCCGTCGGGCAGGCTGTGCTCGTCTTTCTGAACATCCCTCTGTCTGTCGTCGGCGGAATCGTATTGCTGAAGGCGATGGGGCTCTACATGAGCGTCCCGGCCTCCGTCGGGTTCATCGCGATTCTCGGCATTGCCGTGCAGAACGGGGTTGTCATGATCAGCTTCATCGATACCCTCCGCGAGCAGGGCGTGTCGACCATCCGAGCCGTACGCTCTGGTGCGCTGCTTCGGCTGCGCCCGATCCTGATGACCACCCTCACGACGCTCCTGGGGCTCGTGCCACTCCTGATGGCCGAGGGCATCGGGGCCAACGTTCAGCGACCGCTTGCCGCCGTGGTCGTGGGCGGGATCCCGACGCTCGTGGCATCGACGCTGCTCTTGCTTCCGACGCTATACGGATGGTTCAACCCCGACACGCGGACGATAACCGAGGACCTCGTAGAATCAGGACCCCCCCGTCCCGCGACAATCAATTGATCATAACGCCGGACGCGCGATCCGGTGACGGGCAGCGCTGTGATGCCCTTGCAGGACGTCGCCATCCCACACAAACGAGATGCAGGTACAGGCCATGAACATGATTGTAGCGTACATCCGGCCCAACATGAAGGAGTCGGTCGTCGATCGGCTGCGACAGCTCCGCGCTCCCGGGGCAAGTTTCACAGACGTCGAAGGGTTCGGGCTCGAAGCGGATGCGACCGGTCATCGATCCTACGACGAATACGTCGCCCCGTACGCGCCCAAGGTCAAGCTCGAAGTCGTCTGTTCAGAAGATCGGGCCGACGAGATCGCTCGTGCGATCGCGGACGCAGCCAGCACCGGCCGACGTGGCGATGGCAAAGTCTACGTCCTGCCCGTTCAGGCGCGGTTCGACATTCGTAGCTTCGCGACTGACGATCTCTCCGCGTGATATTGCTTGCCGGTGCATTTGACGCGACTATTCTCGACCTTGTTCATCGAATCGACCGACCATGACTTCTGCCCACCTGCATCTCATCATCAATCACATCCCTGTTCTCGGAATGCTCTTCGGTGCTGCGATTCTCGCCTACGGTCTGTGGCGATCGCAGGATGCGATCATTCGCGTGGCTCTCGGCCTGTTCGTTGTATCCGGCGTCGGAGCCGTCGGGGCCTACGTTTCCGGGGAGGGAGCGGAGGAGATTGTCGAGGATCTGCCGGGGATCTCTCATGCCGTCATCGAGACGCACGAAGAGGTGGCGTTGATCGCGTTCCTGTTGACGGGCCTTCTCGGGACCCTGGCGCTCGGCCTTCTGATCTGGCGACGCCGAAGCGAGATCCCGCGCATTGCCTCTGTGAGTCTCCTCCTCGCCGCCCTCGGCGTGTTCGGCGTCCTCGTCTACACCGCCAACACGGGAGGCAAGATCCGCCACACCGAGCTCCGTGATGGGACTACGCAGGCGACCTCGTACGATGCGTTGGATTACGAGGATGACCATGACTGACCCCGTGGGAGGTATGGACGTCTGAAGGTATGGACGTCTGAAGGTGTGGGTATTGTTTGTCGAAGGCATTAAACCACCGTCGCACGGCCGTGCGACGGTGGTGGTCTGCATTGAACCCTGAACCTTGAACTCTGAACCCTGAACCTTGAACTCTAAACCCTGAACATAAAAATGGCGCCACCCCGAGAACGGAGCGGCGCCGGATGGGCCGACGAATCGGCCAGTATTACAGCAGCGGTTTACATGTTGTCAGCAACCGCTTCGCCGAACTCAGAGCACTTCAGGAGCTCCGCGTTGTCCATCGCGCGGTGGAAGTCGTACGTCACGCGCTTCTGCGAGATCGTCTTCTCGATGCCATCCAGGATGAGGTCCGCGGCTTCGTTCCAGCCCATGTAGCGGAACATCATCTCGCCCGAAAGGATGATCGAGCTCGGGTTGACCTTGTCTTTGCCGGCGTACTTCGGTGCCGTGCCGTGCGTGGCCTCAAAGATCGACTGCCCGGTGTTGTAGTTGATGTTGGCGCCGGGCGCGATGCCGATACCGCCAACCTGCGCGGCGAGGGCGTCGGAGATGTAGTCGCCATTCAGGTTCATCGTGGCGATGATATCGTACTCCTCCGGACGCAGGATAATCTGCTGGAGGAAGGCATCGGCGATGACGTCCTTCACGATGATCTCGCGGCCGTCGTCGAGCGTGATGACCTGCCACGGACCGCCGTCGAGGTCCTCCGAACCGTAGTCTTCCTTGGCGACCTCGTAGCCCCAGTCGCGGAAGGCACCCTCGGTGAACTTCATGATGTTGCCCTTGTGGACGAGCGTCACGCTGTCCTCGCCGCGCTCGATCGCGTAGTCGATGGCGGAGCGGACGAGGCGCTTGGTGCCCTCTTCGCTGATGGGCTTGATGCCGATGCCGCTCGTTTCCGGGAAGCGGATCGTGGTCGCGCCGAGTTCATCCTGGAGGAAGTCGATCAGCTTGTTGGCCTGATCGGACCCGGCGCGGTACTCGATGCCGGCATAGATGTCCTCCGAGTTCTCGCGGAAGATCGTCATGTCGACCTTCTCCGGATCCACGACCTGTGCGGGCACACCGTCGAAGTAGCGGACGGGGCGGACGCAGGCGAAGAGGTCGAGCTGCTGGCGGAGCGCCACATTCAGCGAGCGGATGCCGCCGCCGACGGGCGTCGTGAGCGGTCCTTTGATGGCCACGAGGTACTCCCGGATAGCCGACAGCGTATCTTCCGGCAGCCATTCGCCATATTCCTTCTGGGCTTTCTCGCCGGCGTAGGTTTCGAACCAGACGATCTCACGCTCTCCGTCGTAGGCTTTTTCAACGGCCGTGTCGAAGACGTGCTTCGCGGCGGGCCAGATGTCGACGCCGATGCCGTCGCCTTCGATGAACGGGATGACCGGCTTGTTCGGGACGTTCAGCTTCTCACCGGTTTTGGAGATTTTGTCGCCGTCGGTCGGCGGATTCAGCTTCGTATACTCAACGGCAGTGTCACTCATATGGAATTGCAGGTCTATAGGAAACAGGGCAAGCGGAAGGACGCGCGAGTAGGCGTTGTCACGATGCACGAACGCATGACGCTTACGAGAACGACCACGTTCAGGTCAGCGTCCGGAGCATTCGGTGCACGGTGCTGTCAGGGGCGAGCAATACGGTCGCCACATCGGGGGACGGCGCGTCAGAATCCCGGAATATGGCATTCTTTCGCTACTAACGTATGCATCAGGCACGCATGCGTCTGTTAGAATAAGGAAAAAATGACGGGAGGATGCCGTGCAGGCGGCAGATCTAAGCGCTCTAATCATTTTTAGGCGCAGTCTCGGCAGCCGCCGATGTAGTGCACTTCTATTGTTGGTGCACGTACCTGTCGACGTGTCCACGGAGAGGGTTTGAACCAT
Source organism: Longibacter salinarum (assembly GCF_002554795.1). Taxonomy (NCBI): domain Bacteria; kingdom Pseudomonadati; phylum Rhodothermota; class Rhodothermia; order Rhodothermales; family Salisaetaceae; genus Longibacter; species Longibacter salinarum. The sequence continues at coordinate 726,869 of NZ_PDEQ01000002.1, forward strand.
TCACGCCAGATCCAATCCACAATCAACCATTCACAATTCCCAATCTGTCCTACTGCTTCATCAGGTCGGCCGTCTGCTTTCCCGGGGTGACGGTGCGTCGGTGGGGGAGGCGCTCGCTCGGCGGATAGGGGAGAATCGGGATCAGCGCGCCGTTCTCGATTCGGCTTTGCACATCGTTCCAGAACTCGGCGGTGAAGAGATCGCCGTGCACCTCCTCGAACGCCTCCATGAGTTCGTCGCTCACGCCCATCGTGACGCGGAATTCTTCGGGGAAGACGTCATCGGGCCCGACGTAGAACCAGGCGTCGGCGGATAGCTCGTCCATGTAGCTCTTGGCCTGCGGCTTCGACCGGAAATTGTAATCGGTCACGAAGCCGAGCTCGTCGTAGTCGTAGAAGACGACGCGCCCGTGTCGCGTTACGCCGAAGTTCTTGAGCAGCAGGTCGCCCGGGAAAATGTTGGTTCGCGCGAGGTCTTTGATGGCGTTTCCATAGTCCGTAAGCGCGTTCCGCGATCGCTCAAACCCATTTTCCCGGATGTACACGTCGAGCGGGGTCACCCGACGCTCCACGTAGCAATGGTCGATCGTCACGCGGTCGCCGTCGTGATGGACGATGTTGCCGGCAATGTCCAGAAGTTCGTCTTCAAGCTCGTCCTGAAAGAGGCGTTCGTTGAGTCTGAGGTGCTCAAACTCCTGCGCATCCACGAGTCGTCCGGCGCGGTCGTGTTTGAACACGAGGTGGTAGCGCTCTTTGACCTCGGACCGCGTCGTCGACTTCGGATAGTCGAACGTGTCTTTGATCAGTTTAAAGACCATATCGTAGCTCGGCATCGTGAACACGGTCATGACCATGCCGCGTTGTCCGGCCGCTCGCTCGAACTGATCGTCGGTGTGCTGGAAGTGGTGGAGTAGGTCGCGGTAGAGCTCCGTCTTGCCGTGTTTGTTGTACCCGATCGAGATGTACAATTCGGCGATTCGCTTCCGGGGCAGAATGTCTTTCAGGAAGTGAACGAGCGAATGTGGATGCCGGGTGTCGACCAGGAAGTACGTTCGGGCGAAGCTAAACAGGATGCTGACGTCGTCTTCGCGTAGTAGGACAGCGTCGATCACGACCCCGTCGTCATCATGGTGGAAGGCGAGGGTGAAGGGGACCTTCGTCTCGCCGATCGTAATCGATCCAACGAGGTAGGCACCGATGCCTCGGTAGAAGACCGGGCGGGCCAGGTTAATCGCGTCGATGGGATCACTCAGCCCACGTCGCCGGAGTCGATCGTCGATAAACTGAGCCGCGCGGCGGATGTCGACTTCCCGGTGGGCGTACGGCGCATTGAACGCGTAGTCCTCTAGAATGGCGTCCAGGAAGGCGTCCGTGGTTGGCAAGTCGGAGAAGCCGACGGAGACGGGGCGATCCGGGGGACGGTGCGGACCGGTGATATCGGTCGTGACGAATTCAATCTGCGGATCGACGCCGACGGTGTTGAAGATGCGCCGCGTCAGCGAATTGTAGAACGTCTCGGCAAGCTCCGCATCCTTTTTGTCTCGCGTGAGCTTCGAGTACGCGTTACGGATTTGTCGCCACAGATCTTTGCTGTAGAGCCGATCGCCGAGGTGGTGGCGGGTGTCCGCCTCAATATGATCCACGACCTGCCGGTAAAGCGTCAGTCGCTCGGTGGCATCGGAGCGCAGTTCGTGCCAGTTGCGCTGCTCAAAGCGGCGCTGCGCCCGGCGCGTGATGACGCGAAACCGGGCCTGATATGCGTCGAATGCATCGCAGACCAGACGAGCGTGCCGGCTGGCAGGGGGCTCGACGAAGGGCGGACCGTACGACGCGCGGGGCGGGGCGGACATAGGCGAATCGGCTGCGTGCGAGCAAGCGACATGGCTCAAGCTACGACCTACCGTCCCGACTTGCGAATTGCGTTCACACGTTAAGGCGTTGGAACGTTGATGCGATTGGTATTGAGGATCGAGGATGCAGAATTGCGGATTAGAACGGTCTGCGTAGCGATGGATTTCATCACGCACGATCAGGCGCGATCCAATCCACAATCCACCATTCCCAATCCCCAATCGTCCAATCCACAATCCCCAATTCTAAATCTACAATCGCCCAATCAAGTCCCGCATCCGCAGCTCCCAGACTTTCCAAGCGGCCTCTCGGACGATGGCTTTGCTCATTTTGCTCTGTCCTTCGGTGCGCTCGGTGAAGACGACGGGCACCTCCTGAACCCGAAAGCCTTCGCGCCACGTCCGGTAGTGCATCTCGACCTGAAAGGCGTAGCCGTTTGATTTGACTCGGGACAGGTCGAGCGTTTCCAGGACACGCCGGTGGAAGCATTTGAATCCAGCCGTTACATCTCGAATCGGCATGCGCGTGATGAACCGTGTGTACACCCCGGCGCCGTAGCTCAGGACGAGTCGTGAGAGCGGCCAGTTGATCACGCGGACGCCTCCAACATAGCGCGAGCCGATCGCAAGATCGCACTCATCACCTTTCACCGGAGCAATGAGCTGTGGCAGATCGTCCGGGTCGTGCGAGAGGTCCGCGTCCATCTCGCAGATGAACTGGTAGTCGTGCTGGAGCGCAAACCGGAAGCCGCGGAGATAGGCGGTCCCGAGGCCGAGTTTTCCCTCGCGTTCGATGAGGTGAACGAGGCCGGGATATGCGTCCATGGCCGTCCGGACGATGTCGGCCGTGCCATCTGGAGAGCCGTCGTCCACGATCAGGATCGACAGGTCGGCGTCGAGCTGCATCACCCGGTCGATAACGATCCGGATATTGTCGGACTCGTTATACGTGGGAACGATAACGATCGACGAAGTATCGACGAGAGAAGAGGGGGGAGCGTCGTCAGCCGGGGCGGCGTCCGTAGGGGGCATGCGGGGAGAAACGGCGGTCGGGCAGAAGGCGAAGTGGGGTGAGGGGCCGGACAACGGCGTCCGAGGAGTGAACGGCTACCGCTGCCATCGATCTGACATTCGAACCGAAAAGGTACCAATGATACGCCTCAACTGCAACGCAGCACAATCTCGATCCTCGACTACAATTTCATCGTTCGAGCACAGTTTGGACGAAGGAGCGGATTCTCCGCCATCGGGCGCGAAAGAAGCGCTTCCATGCGCGTGTGAAGACCCGACGTTCGCAAATGTTTGAACGAAGGATTCGAAACCGCGCATACAGGGTCTGATACAAAACGGTGATGTCATTGCTTCTTTGAGAGCGGTCCCCGATGATGTACCGAATCAGCCGCACGCAGCTGGAGGCTTTTAGGCCGGCTCCTGCGCGGCGTGATGATCCGTTGCGTTCCGACCCGGCCCGGCCGGTATTTGAAACCCGGCTCTGATACATGAGGACTCGGTCGGAGCGCGCCGTGGCCGGTTAACCCCCGATTCCGGCAGTCCGGACGATCCCGTATCGAAGGAGTTGTTGCGCATGGTTCGCACCGCGAACACGATGCACCCGGCATCCCACATTTGCCCGCACCACGTACGACGTATTCACCTATGGCAGACGATAACAGCAAGGCTCCTACCGATTCCGCCGACGCCTTCGACGCCAAGTCAGGCGGTGATGGCGCCGCTGATAAGAGCGCAGTCGAGGATACGGCGGCGGACGAATCGACAGAAGAACAGGGTCCCTGGACGAAGCAGTCGATCGACATTCCGGAGGGCCCCATCAAGGAGACGGTCGAGTATGAAACGTACCCGGCTTCCCGCTTCACGCACGACGACCTCGGCCTCTCGGACGATGACCTGATGCCGATGCTGCGCAACATGCTGCTGCAGCGTCGCTTTGAGGAGCGGTGCCGCCAGATGTATCAGCGGCAAAACATCTCCGGTTTCCTTCACCTCTACATCGGGCAGGAAGCTGTTTCGACCGGATCGGTCTACGGTATTCGTCTCGGCGAGGACTCGGTCATCACGGCCTACCGGGATCACGGGATCGGTCTTGCGATGGGAATGGACCCGAAAGCCTGCATGGCGGAGCTCTTTGGGAAGAAATCGGGCTGCTCCTCGGGCAAAGGCGGGTCGATGCACTTCTTCGACTCCGAGAAGCGGATGTTCGGCGGTCACGCGATCGTCGGGGCGCACCTCCCGGTGGGCGCTGGCATCGCGTTCGCCCACAAGTACCGCGATGAGGACAACGTCTGCCTCTGCTTCTTCGGCGACGGCGCGATGGCGCAGGGCGCCTACCGCGAAGCCCTGAACCTGGCCGGTATCTACGACCTGCCGATCGTGTTCATCTGCGAGAACAACCAGTATGCGATGGGCACCGCGGTCGACCGTGTTCAGGCCGAGCCGGACCTGTTCAAGCACGGCCGCTCGTTCGGCATGCCGTGCTCGCTTGCAAGCGGGATGGACGTGTTCAGCGTAAACGGCGCCGTCAAGGATCACGTCGAGATGGCCCGGGAGGGGCAGCCGTCGATGCTCGAGATCCGGACGTACCGCTACCAGGGCCACTCGATTTCCGACCCGGCCAAGTACCGCAAGGAAGGAGAGCTCGACGCGCGCAAGAGTGAGGACGCGATCGTTCGCCTGCAGCAGTACATCATCGATCAGGACATCGCGACGGACTCCGAGATCGAGACGCTCGACGACGAGATTAAGCAGGAAGTGCTCGACGCGATCGAGTTTGCAAACAATAGCGACTTCCCCGACGACGACGCGATTTACGATCACGTGTACGCCCAGGAAGACTACCCGTTTATCAACTGACCCGACAGATCTCACGGTCTGACAAGGGTCAACGACCCGGAACGCCCTTCGATCAATGAATTGAAGAACACGGCGCCACCGGAGACGGGACCCCAACTTCGCATTTCAAATTTCGAACTTCGAATTCGCAACTTATGGCAACTCTACAGCTACGCGAAGCTATTCGCGCGGCCATGACGGAAGAAATGGAGCGCGATGAAGATGTCTTCCTTATGGGCGAGGAGGTCGCTGAATACGATGGCGCCTACAAGGTCAGCCAGGGCATGCTCGATCAGTTTGGCCCCGATCGGGTCATCGACACCCCCATTGCTGAGCTTGGCTTCTCCGGCCTCGGCATTGGAGCGGCGATGAGCGGACTCCGCCCGATCATCGAGTTCATGACGTTCAACTTTTCCTTTGTCGCCTTTGATCAGGTCGTCAACAACGCGCCAAACATGCGGTACATGTCCGGCGGTCAGTTTGGCTGCCCGATCGTTTTCCGCGGGCCGAACGGCGCGGCCGGCCAGCTCGGTGCGACGCACTCGAACTCGACGGAGGCGCTCTACTCCAACTTCCCGGGACTGAAAGTCATTGCACCGTCCAATCCGGATGACGCGAAAGGACTGCTGAAGTCTGCGATTCGGGATGACGATCCGATTGTCTTTCTCGAGAGCGAGCAGATGTACGGCATGAAGGGCGAGGTCTCCGACGAGGAGGACTACCTGCTTCCGATCGGAAAGGCGCGCATTGCCCGTGAAGGCGAGGACGTGACGATTGTGGCTCACTCGAAAAGCTATCATGTGGCGATGAAGGCCGCGGAAGAGCTGGAGAAGGAGGGCTACGACGCGGAGGTCATTGACCCCCGTACGATCAAGCCGCTCGATATCGAGACCATCATCCGGTCGGTGATGAAGACCAACCGCCTTGTGGTCATTGACGAAAGCAGCCCCTTTGCCAGCGTTGCGTCGGAGGTTACGCACCAGGTGCAGGAGCGCGCCTTCGATCATCTCGACGCCCCGGTACTCCGCGTCACGCCGCCCGACACGCCGGCACCCTACGCGCCGAACCTGATGGATCGGTACATGCCGAGCGTTGAAGAGACCGTGCGAGCCAGCAAGCGTGTCCTCTACGCGACAACGTAGCGCTCAGCGGGACAAAGTAGCGCTCAGCGGGACAAAGTAGCGCTCAGCGGGACAAAGTAGCGCTCAGCGGGACAAAGTAGCGCTCAGCGGGACAAAGTAGCGCTCAGCGGGACAAAGTAGCGCTCAGCGGGACAAACGTAGCGCCAAGCGCGACAACGTAGCGCTGTGCGAGACAACGTAGCGCCAAGTGCTACGGCGTAGCGAAAGGCCCAAGTGTACCCTTACCCCTCGTCCGGGAGCCATCACGCTCCCGCGACATACGATTTTTCTTCGATCTGATTTTTGAATCTCGAAACGCGAGACTGACCTATGGCGATTGAAATTGAGATGCCCAAGCTCACCGACACGATGGAAGACGGGGTCCTGTCGGCGTGGCTGGTCGATGAGGGCGAGAAGGTGTCGGCGGGCGATGTGATCGCCCAGGTGGAGACGGACAAGGCCACCATGGATGTGGAGGCCTTCGACGATGGAGTGCTCCTCAAGAAGATGATCGATGAAGGCGAGTCCGTCCCCATCGGACAGCTCATCGCTGTTCTTGGCGATGAGGGCGAGGACATCTCGGACCTCGTCGGCGGGGGAGATGGTGCGGATGAAGAACCTTCCACCGACGAAGCCGGTGCCGATGCGGCAGAAGATAAGGCGGCGGTCGCGAAGACGACGGAGCAAGAGTCGTCCGAAACAGCCGCAGCCGAGCCGGTTGGTGATGGACAGGTTCGTGATCGCGAACCTGAGCCTGTACCGGCCGGAACAGATTCCGAGGGACGGCGCATCAAGGCGTCGCCGCTTGCCCGCCGAATGGCCCAGGATCACGGCGTGGACCTCGCGTCCATGGACGGATCCGGACCCGAGGGTCGTATTGTGCGCCGCGACGTCGAGGCACGGATCGAAGAAGGTGAAGCCGCTCCCGCAGAAACGAAGGCCGCGCCGACGCCGCAGACGTCCGGCGAGCCTGCCTTCGAGATGCCGACATCGGTACTTGAGGAAGAGGGTGAGCTCTACGCGAGCGAGAACATCTCGCAGATGCGCAAAACGATCTCCCGCCGCCTCGCGCAGAGCAAGTACACCGCTCCGCACTTCTACCTCACGGTAGACATCGACATGGCGAAGGCCATGGAGGCACGGAAACAGCTCAATGCTCTAACGGAGAAGCAGGATGGACCGAAGATCTCGGTCAACGATTTCATAACGAAGGCCTGCGCCCTCGCACTTCGCGAGCATCCGTACGTAAATGCATCGTACCTTGCGGAAGAAGGCGAAATCCGGAAATACAATCAGGTGCACGTCGGCGTTGCCGTCGCGATCGATGAGGGCCTGATTACGCCTGTTATTCGAAACGCCGACCGGAAAGGGCTAGGCCAGATCTCGAAAGAGACGCGGGAGCTGGCCGGGCGCGCTCGGAATCGCGAATTACAGCCCGAAGAGTTCGAAGGGTCGACCTTCACCACAAGTAACCTCGGCATGTTTGGGATCGAGGAGTTCACAGCGATCATCAATCCGCCGAACGCCGCGATTCTCGCAATCGGTGAGATTCGCGATGTCCCGGTTGTTGAAGATGGAGAGGTTGTGCCCGGTAAGCGCATGAAGGTGACGCTGTCATGCGACCATCGCGTGGTCGATGGCGCAGTCGGCGCGCAGTTCCTGCAGGATGTTCAGGGGTACCTTGAGGACCCAATGAACATGCTTCTGTAGACCGGATTTTCGAGTCCTGTGCGCGACCTTCACGCCGCGACGTGCCCTTCCTGGCCGTCGCGGCGATCGCGTATGGGACGGTCCGTTCTCAACTGATGCTAGAACGCCTGTGTCATGAAGATCGCACACGTATCGGACCCGCATTTCGGCCGCATCGCTCACCCGGGGATTGTGGACGCGCTTGTGGAGGAGATAAACGAGCGCCCGTTCGACCTCGTCGCGATAAGCGGAGACCTGACGCAGCGCGCCCGTCCCTCGGAGTTTGCGGCGGCCACGTCCATGATCGAGCGGTTCGAGGCACCCGTCATTGTCGTCCCGGGAAACCACGACGTCTATCCGTGGTGGCGCCCGTTCCGACGCATGTTGACGCCGCTCAAGCGATATCGCTCGCTCGTCAGCACCGATATGACGCCGTCCGTTGTGAATGATCGGATCGCTGTTCTCGGCATCAACTCGGCCCACGGACGAACGATCAAGGGGGGCAGGATCGGAGAAGAAGAACGGCAGACCGTCAAGGAGTTTTTCGAACAGGTCAGCCACCAGTTCAAGATACTCGTGCTGCATCACCACCTGACCCAGATCCAGGCGCTCGGTCCCCACGATGTCGCCCGCCAGGCGGAGGCCACCCTTGAGGTTGCCGCGGATGCCGGGGTGAACCTCATTCTCTGCGGTCATCTCCACATCTCGCATGTCGAGCCCCTCGAAATTGTCCCCAACGAGCGGCGGATTGTGATCGCGAGTGCCGGGACGGCGACAAGCACGCGGGGCCGGGGCTCCAACCGAAAAACAAACTTCTACAACCGGATCGACATTGAGCCGGAGCGCTTCCAGATTGAGGAGCGCCGGTACGTTCCTGAAAGCGGTCGATTCGTTTCCGATAATCAGTCTGTATTCGATCGGCTGGTCCCGCGTCGCGTCTCCTGAAATCGCGATCTCGTGTTCTGTCCCCTCCTCTCTCTATACCGATGACTCTCGAGGACTTCCGAAGCGGATTTCCGCACGCAGAGCGCCTCGTCTATCTCAATCATGCGGCGACGAGTCCGCTCAGTACGCCGGTGCGTGAAGCCATGGAGGCGTACACGCGTGAACGTGGTGGCATCGATCCGGCCGGTGAGATCGACGCATTCGAGACTACGCTGCTTCCCCTTTTGATCGACACCCGGGAGAAAGCGGCTGAACTGCTTGGCACGGGCCCTGATCGTGTCGCTTTCGTCCAAAACACGTCGGCAGGGCTGAATGTCCTTGCCGAGGGACTCGACTGGCAGGCCGGGGATCGGGTGGCGATTCCAGACGGATCGTTTCCCACAAACGTTTTTCCCTTCCTGAACCAGCGACAGCGCGGCGTCGCCGTCGACTTCATTCCGACGGATGAAGGCTCCTTTTCGGTGAAAGACGTAGAGCGAACGCTCCGACCCGGCACGCGCGTCGTCAGCATCTCTTGGGTGCACTTCCTCTCGGGGTTTCGAGCCGACCTCCGCGAGATTGGTCGCCTGTGCGCGGACCGCGACATCCTATTTTGTGTTGACGCCATCCAGGGGCTCGGCGCCCTCCAGATCGATGTAGACGAGTGTCAGATCGACGTCCTTGCGGCCGGGGGACATAAGTGGATGATGGCCACGCAAGGCATTGGCATCCTCTACTGCTCTCAGGATGTGCAGGGGCAGATTCAGCCGTCGGCGGGCTGGCTGCACGGGCCGGTCGACTGGGAGAAGCTGGACGACTACGAGCTTACATTTCACGACGACGCCCGCCGTTTCGAGGCTGGGACGCTGAACAGCGTCGGGCTGGCTGCGCTGAATGCGGCGCTCGAGCAGAACCTCGAGATTGGCCCGAAAAATATAGAAGATCGGATTCGCGATCTCGCGGCGCACCTCGCAGGGGGCCTCGCAGGGCTTGGACTTCGACGCTACGGGTCCAGCAATCCAGCGCACGGCAGCGGCATTGTGACAATCGCGCCCGATGACCCTGAGGCACTGGCCGCTCATCTGAAAGAAGAGGGCGTCGTTACGGCCCTGCGAAACCGAAAGCTCCGGTTTGCACCGCACGCGTACGTCGCGATCGATGACCTCGACCGTGCGCTTGAAGCCGTCGCTCAGTTCACTGCGTGAACGCGTTCGCGGCCGTCGAAGTGACGGGACCTTGAGCCGGGAAATCGGATTGTCCGCCCGGAAACCCGTCGGTACATCGGTCGTCAACCTGAAGGTCCTGATCTACCTACCGGACACGTTCATTCGAGCGTGTGTCATTTCAGCATTCCTAGGCGCGGCTGCTCTGAGATGGGTGGGAGTATGTGGGTATGGGAGTGTGTGAGTGTGTCCTGTTCGACGATGACGTCTCGTTTCCAGGACGCATGAGACGCACGAGATCCGTTTTTCGTTGACATACGAAGACAGTCCGGTTTGAAATCCAAACTGTCCGGTACCGAGGATCCCGATCTCGACTCCATCGACGATCAACCGGCATGCCGGGATCTTCAGTCCGGAGGCGCTACCACTCTATCCGATTAATGACACCTCAGTATGAGCGACACCTTTGATTCAGCGGACTATGACGCAGACGTCGAGCGAGCGGGCCAGTCGGTTGAAGTCACCGTGGCCGAGGACGAAGGAGGTGCCCGTCTCGACAAGTACCTCACGCAGTTCTATCCAGAAGCCTCACGCACAAAGGTTCAGCGGTCGATTAAGAAAGGGCACGTCAAGGTGAACGGTGACGATGCGTCGAAGTCGTACCGCGTCGAGGCGGGGGATAAGATCGTCTTCCGCCTGATTCGGAAGCCGCCGATGGAGGCCACACCCGAGGACATTCCTCTCGACATTGTTTACGAGGACGACGACCTTCTCGTGGTCAATAAGCCGGCCGGCATGGTTGTGCACCCGGCGCCCGGACACCGGAGCGGAACGCTCGTCAATGCGCTGCTCCATCACGTCGGCGGCGATTCGGTCGCGGCGGACGATGAGGAGGCCGACGAGGCGGAGGTCGGCCTGTCGATGATCAACGCCTTGCCGGAGCGACCGGATCACCCGGTGGTGCGTCCGGGAATCGTGCATCGGTTGGACAAAGGCACGTCGGGCCTGCTCGTTGTGGCAAAGCACGATCGCGCGCACCGAAAGCTGGCGGCCCAGTTCAAAGACCACTCGACGGACCGGCGCTATCGCGCCATCGTCTGGGGACAGTTCGACCCGCGATCCGGGACCATCACCGGTGCGATCGGGCGTGACCCGCATCACCGGCAGCGGATGGCCGTCGTCGCGGAGGAACGGGGCAAGTCCGCCGTGACGCATTACCGAACGGTCGAGGAGCAGCAGTACACGAGCGTCGTCGAGTTCGAACTGGAAACGGGGCGGACGCATCAGATCCGTGTGCACGCCGATTCGCAGAACCATCCCGTGCTCGGGGATCCGAAGTACGGCGGTCAAGCCGTCCGCTACGGACGTCAGGGAGGGAAGCGCCGCACGTTTTACGAGCGGCTGTTCGAACACATGCCGCGGCCGGCCCTCCACGCGTACCAGCTCGGATTCAAGCACCCGACATCCGGCGAAGAGATGCATTTCGAGGAAGACATGCCGGAGGACATGCAGTTTGTGCTGGACCGCCTTCGAGCCGTGGAGGGGGCGGAGTAGAGCGGATGTTTCTTCGTAGGGGGGCAAGAGGGGCGCCTCAAAGGCGCGTTCGATCGTATCTTCTCCGATGCTTCGCGACGAACCCGAACATGCGCGCAGGCCCGGCGTTCGCTTGTCCTGTGTGAGTCCCCGATCCCCCCGACGCGCTTGTTCATTCAGCCCCGGCCGCGCATGCCGACGACCAGCACGACGGAGATAAACCAACTGCTCAGCCCCGACCGTATTCGGATCGGGTTGCCGGGCTCGTCGAAGTCCGAAATCATCAACGGACTCGTGGATGTGCTCGCCGGGCACCCGAGTATCGACAGCATCGAGACCGTTCGGCGTGCTATTTTCGCAAGGGAGCAGATGATGTCCACGGGTGTGGGCAAAGGGCTCGGGTTGCCGCACGCGAAGACCGATGCCGCCCAGGAAACGATCGCGGCCTTCGCGACCACGAAGAACCCGGTTGATTTCGGTGCGATCGACGACGAACCGGTGCATCTGCTCCTCCTGCTCGTCGGTCCCGAGGCCGACAAGTCGCATCATATCAAGATCCTCGGCCGCATCTCCCGTCTCGTCAGTCGTGACGACCTGCGCACGGATCTGCGCAACGCCGCGTCCTCCGAGGACGTCCTTCGCCTGCTCAAGAACGGGGAGGACGCCCTCCGCCGCTAACGGCCGTTCGTCCTATCAAGGTTTTGGCGGGAGTTCGCGGTTTCTCATCCGTCGAACTCGTACGTTAGCGGTCGTACGCGCCTGCGACAAACGCCGATGGGCCGCGTCTGCATCTGACTTCTCTTTCCTCCAACTCTGCCCGATTCCGACGTGAGTACGTCGTTTCAGAACATCAAAGGTACGTTCGATATCCTTCCTGACGCCTATACCGATGGCGGGACGCGCATCGCTAGCAGTGCCGAATGGCACGCGGTCGAAGAGACGATTCGCGACGTGATGCATCGGCACAACCTGGAGGAGATTCGGACGCCGATCTTTGAACCGACGGAGCTTGTGGCCCGCGGAATCGGGCAGATGACGGACATCGTATCGAAGGAAATGTTTGCTTTCGAGCGCTCCGGAACGAACTACGTCCTGCGTCCGGAGATCACCGCACCCGTGATGCGGTCCTTCCTCCAGCATCACCTTGAGCAGCGCGGCGGGGTGCAAAAGCTGTTTTACATCGGACCCTGCTTCCGTGCGGAGCAGCCACAAAAAGGCCGCTATAGACAGTTTCACCAGTTCGGCGTAGAGGTCATCGGCGCCGACGACGCGCGGGCCGACGCCGAAACCATCGCGATCATGATGTCAGTCTATCGCGCGTTCGGCGTGGATAACACGACACTCCGGATCAATACACTGGGCATGCCCGAAGCTAGGGCGAAGTTCGTCAATGCGCTGCGTGAGTATCTTGAGCCCTACGAGGATGACCTGTCTGAGACCAGTCGGCGACGTCTCGCCAAAAACCCGCTTCGTATCCTCGACACGAAGCTCGACTACGAACAGGAGATCCTGGCCGATGCGCCGGTTCTGACCGAGTTTGTGGAGGACGAGAGCCGCGAGCACTACGTACAGGTCAAGACGTATCTGGACGAGCTGGACATCGATTATGACGAGGACCCGCTTCTCGTGCGTGGCCTCGACTACTACACGCGCACGGCGTTCGAGCTGGAAAGCCCGGACCTCGGTGCCCAGAGCGCACTCGCGGGCGGCGGTCGCTACGACCTTCTGGCAGAGGAGATCGGGAGCAAGCAGCCGGTGCCGTCCATCGGGTTCGCAGCCGGGATGGAGCGGCTCTTTCTCGCCATCGAAGCTGCAGGAAACGACCTGCCGGAGCCAGAGGGAGCGGATCTGTTCTTCGCCTCGCTCGGCGAAGAGGCGGAGCACTGGGTCTTTCAGACGGTCCATCGCCTGCGCGGCGAAGGCCTGCACGTTGCGCACGATTTGAAGGGCCGTTCGCTCAAGTCTCAAATGAAGGAGGCGAATCGCCAGAACGCCACCTACGCGATCATCATTGGCGGCAACGAGTTGGAGGCCGGAGCCGCACAGATCAAGCACATGGCCAGCGGCGAGCAGGTGGAGGTGCCGTTTGACCGAATCGTCGACTACGTTCGGGACGAGACGGCGAACGTTGAGGAGTGAGGACGCGCCGCTTCCTGGCTCCTTCCGATCGATGGCGCTTGCACGTGCATCCGCGTTTGACCACATTCACGTGCAGAGGTATCGCAATATCCCGCCCGGCCACTCCACACCGTAATCCGCCATGTATCCACGCGTCAGCGACCTGTTCGTCGATCTGTTTGGGGTCGAGCTTCCGTTTCCGATCTACTCGTTCGGTCTGATGGTCGCCCTCGCGATCATCGCCGCGGCCTGGCTCACGATCCGCGAACTGGATCGTATGTACGCCGCCGGACAGATTTCTGGCGTGAAGGTGGAGAGAGATGGCTCTCGACGGACGGAAGAGGTAAGCCCGTCCATCCTTGTCGGCACGCTCACGGCCATGGCGGCCATTCTGGGCATTGTGGGGTCGAAGCTGTTCCACATTCTGGAGAACTTCGGCGACTTCATGGAGGACCCGTCGGGTATGATCTTCTCGACGGGCGGCCTCACGTTCTACGGCGGTCTGCTGCTCGCGGGCGGCGGCATCGTCTGGTACCTCCGAAAATATGACCTCAGCATTCCCCGTGTTGCGGATGCCGTCGCGCCCGGCCTCATGCTCGGCTACGGCATCGGTCGCATCGGATGCTACCTCGCTGGAGATGGCGACTGGGGCGTCTGCTCGAATCTCGCAAACAAGCCGGAGTGGATTCCTTCCTGGCTGTGGTCGGAGCAATTCCCGCGGAGTATTCTCGATCCGGGAAATCAGTACGTCAACGACGCGGCTGTGATTGAAAAATGCGGCCCCGCGATGGACGGCGTTTATCCGACGATGCTATACGAGACGGCGATGGCTGTTCTCATTACCGGCATCCTGTGGGCGATCCGGAAGCATCCGTTCAAAGGCGGCTGGCTGATGTCGGTGTATCTCGTCTTCAACGGCGCGGAGCGCTTCCTCATCGAGCAGATCCGCGTTAACAACGTCGGTACGTTCCTCGGCATCCAGGTAACACAGGCGGAGGTCATCGCCGTCCTCATTTCGCTCGCTGGTGTCGTGGGGCTGGTGTATACGACGAGGCGCGTCGGAGAGAGCGTGAAGGAGGGATCCGGCTCATGAGACGTCGCTTAGCGGTCACGGAGTGTTCGGGCACGGAATGAACCGGAGCCCCGAGCTGAAATCGTGCTCGCATTGCGTCCACCTACGGTTGTCGACCTGCGCGACCGGTTATTCCATTCGTAAACTTTGTCTGGTGCATGCAACGCCTGTCTTTGCTGGTTTTCGTTTTGAGTCTCATCGTCGTCGGTGTAGGTTGCTCCTCGGACGACGACACCTCGTCGGATCGTGCCGAAACGATCCGGTTCATGACTTACAACATCGAGGATGTTCGCACGGGCGACGTGAAGCGGGCGGATCACCCGCGCCTTGAACGCGCCGCTGCACGGATTCAGACCTTGCGGCCGGACGTTCTGCTCGTCAACGAACTGAGCTACGACCAGCAGGGCGGACCGGATGTTGAGGACGGCGATTCGCCGGGGCAGAACGCACAACGGTTTGTCGACCAGTATCTCTCGCAGCCCCGGTCCGATTCGCTGCAGCCGGTGAGGTACCAGACGGTCATGCTGCCGGTTAACACGGGTATCTCGAGCGGTTTCGACCTGAACAACGATGGCGAGATCGTTGAGACGGTGCCGGAGGTGCCATCTACGCCGCCCGATGGAAGCGTTCCACCACAGAACGACGCCGGCCGAGCCTACGGCGGCGACACCTGGGGCTTTGGCACCTTCCCCGGCCATTACGGCATGGCCCTCTTCGTGCGCGAGGACCTCAAGGTTCTTACCGACAGCATTCGCACGTTCCGTCTCTACCCGTGGTCGCGTCTCCCCGGCGCGGAGGTCCCGACGGATTCTGTGACCGGCGAGCCCTTTTATTCCAGCGAAGAGTGGGAGGCGCTCCGGCTGTCCTCCAAGAGTCACTGGGACATCCCTATTGAGCTTCCGAACGGTGACCTCATTCATGTTCTCGCGAGTCACCCCACACCACCGACCTTTGATGGTGCGGCCGATCGGAATGGCCACAGAAACCACGACGAAATCCGATTCTGGCAGGAGTACATCTCCGGTGCCGACCACATCGTCGACGACTCAAGCAAGACGGGTGGACTGGCGTCCGACGCCTCCTTCGTTATTATGGGCGACCAGAACGCGGACCCGGATGAGGGCGACACCTACGGAACGCCCATCGCCGACCTCCTCAATCACGACCGAGTTCAGTCCATCCAGCCGGAAGCGACACCCGCCGGGCAGTCGGCGTTTCCCGATCTGGATGCGGACGACACAGCACGGTGGGGGCTTCGGGTCGATTATGTCATTCCATCCGAGGATCTGAACGTTGTAGCCAGCGGCGTGTGGCGCCCGACGGGGGGCGAGGCCAAGGAGCTGGAGGTGAGCGATCACTTTCCAGTCTGGGTCGATGTGAGCATCCCGGCGTCCACATCTTCGAAATAATTGGCATCCAGTACATTCTACTTCGACGCCATGATCCTACGCCAGTCGACGGTAACTCTACAGGCCCGCGAGCGCGGATTCCACCTGATCACGGCAGAGATTCGGAACGCTATGCCCGACATCAGCGACATCGAAGCCGGTCTGCTGCACGTGTTTATCCAGCACACATCGGCGTCCCTCACGATCAACGAGAATGCGAGCCCGGACGTCCGCTCCGATATGGAGAAGCATTTCAACAACATGGTGCCGGAGAATCAGCCGTACTACGACCACACGATCGAGGGCTCCGACGACATGCCCGCGCACATCAAAGCATCGCTTCTCGACACCAGCCTGACGATTCCCATTCGGCAAGGGGACCTCGCGCTCGGCACGTGGCAGGGCATCTACCTGAACGAGCATAGAGATCACGGCAGCCGGCGGTCACTCGTGCTCACGGTAACCGGGACGACAGAAGCGTAGAACGGAGCAGGAATAGGGTTGGAGAAACCACGCCCACGCCTCAAGAGGCCTGGGCAGGTTGCTCCGTCCACCGTTATACTGGGTCGGCGGGTTTGAGGGGCCGGTCCATCGCGGAGGTGGTCTCCGTCGATACGTGCCGCGACGCCCCACGCACCCGTCCGCCCACGAAGGGGCGGCCTCGCTCGCACTCTCAACGCCTAGCATGGCGACAGGTTGACAGCATGCGCCGTGCTACGTAACATCATGTCGTCCGGTCTCCGCCCAGGGACATCGGACGGTTCGTTTGCCCTCTCCTTTATTCCTTGCCTCGAATGGAAGACGTCCTTCAGTCCATCGATACAGACATGCTTATTAGCATGGGGTTCGATGTTGTCTACGCGCTCATTCTCATCGTCGTCGCCCTGATCCTTGCCGGATGGGCGAAACGTGCGACATCCAAAGGGCTCGATCGTGCCAACGTCGATCCGACGCTTGGAAAGTTCTTTTCCAATATGGCGCGGTATCTTGTCCTGATTATCGCAGGCATTGCGGTACTTGAAAAGTTTGGCGTAAGCGTCGCCAGTCTTGCCGCTGTCCTCGCCGCTGCCGGTTTTGCCGTGGGGCTCGCGCTTCAAGGCTCGCTGCAGAACTTCGCTGCCGGCGTCATGCTGCTTGTCTTTCGACCGTTCCGGGTTGGTGATGTCGTGGAAACGGCTGGGGAGAAGGGCAAGATCTTCGAGATCTCGCTATTCACCACACAGATGGACACCCCGGACAACCGCCGGATCATCATCCCCAACGGCGAAATCTTCGGGTCGACCATCGAGAACGTGACGTTCCACGACACGCGCCGCGTCGACGTAAGCGTGGGAACCGACTACCCCGCCAGCCTGGACGAAACCCGCGCTGTCCTCCAGGCCGCGGCCGAGTCCGTGGACGGTCGTCTTGACGACAAAGACGTAGTCGTCTACCTCGACAGCCTCGGCGATTCCTGCATCAACTGGTCCGTGCGCGTCTGGTCCACGACAGCCGACTACTGGGACGTCCGCGAGCGCCTCACACAAGCGGTGAAGGACCACCTCGACGACGCTGGCATCGGCATCCCGTACCCGCAGATGGACGTGCATGTCGACGGCGTCGACGTATAGATGTCTGGAGGTATGAAGGTGTGAAGGTATGGACGTGTCGAAGTGTGAAGGTGTTTAGGTGTTAACTTTGAACCCTGAACGTTGAACCCTGAACCCTAAACCCTGAACATAGCAACGCCCCGATCGGAGCGAGTCCGGTCGGGGCGTTGCTATTGCTTCGGTGCGAATGTTGGCGTCGGTTATTCGTCGCCGCGTTCGAGGATGAGGCCGGCAAGTGGGGGCAGCGTGAGTTCAATCGAGTGCGTGCGTCCATGTGCGCTGACCGGTTCGGAGTGTACCGTGCCCTGGTTGCCGACATTACCGCCACCGTAGACGCTGGCGTCGCTATTCAGCAATTCCGTCCAGACGCCGCCCCCCGGGAGGCCAATCCGATAGTTTTTCCGGACGACCGGCGTGAAGTTGAGGATGAAGACGAGCTCTTTGCCTTCATACCTTCGGATGTAAGCGACGACGCTGTTCGCACGGTCGTCGTAGGAAATCCACTCGAAGCCATCGTTGTCGTCGTTCCAGAGCGCCTGATGGTTCTGGTAGAGGTGGTTCAGATCCGAGAACCACGCCTGGATTCCGCGATGCAAGTCTTTCTCCGCGACATGCCACTCGAGTGACTCATCGTGATCCCATTCGTGGTACTGTCCAAACTCGCCGCCCATGAAGAGCAGCTTCTTGCCCGGGTGGCCGAACATGTGCGTAAAGAGGAGGCGCATGTTGGCGGCTTTCTGCCAGTCGTCGCCCGGCATCTTGCTCCAGAGCGACTTCTTTCCGTGCACAACCTCGTCGTGCGAGAGCGGAAGCGCGTAGTTCTCCGAAAAGGCCCACGAGAGGGTCCAGGTCAGCTCGCCGTGGTGATACTGGCGATGCACTGGGTCATTGCTGACGTAGTCGAGCGTGTCGTGCATCCAGCCCATATTCCACTTGTAGAGGAAGCCCAGACCGCCCGTGTCGACCGGCTTGGAAACGCCCGGCCAGGCGGTGGATTCCTCCGCGAGCATGAGGGCTTCGGGGAATTGCTCGTAGACGCGCTTGTTGGTGTCCTGCAGGAGTTCGATGGCCTCGAGGTTCTCGCGCCCGCCGTACGCGTTCGGACTCCACTCGCCTTCACGCGAATAGTCGCGGTATAGCATCGACGCCACGGCATCCACGCGGAGCCCGTCGACGTGGTAGCGATCGAGCCAGAAGAGTGCGTTCGAGATGAGGAAGTTCCGGACGCCGGCTTTTCCGAAGTCGAACACGCGCGTGCCCCAGTCGGGGTGGGAGCGCATGAGCGGATCCTCATACTCGAAGAGGTGCGATCCGTCGAAGAATGCGAGGCCCTGCGGGTCCGTGGCAAAGTGCCCGGGCACCCAGTCCATGATGACGCCGATGCCGCGCTCGTGCAGGTAGTTGATCAGGTACATCAGATCCTGCGGCGAGCCGTACCGGAAGGTCGGGGCGTAGTAGCCGACGATCTGGTAGCCCCATGATCCATAGTAGGGATGCTCGGCGAGCGGAAGAAACTCGACGTGCGTGAAACCGCATTCCTCTACGTGGTCGGCGAGCGGCTCCGCAATTTCGCGGTAGGATAAGCTTTCGCCCTGCTCCTTGTGACGCCACG
The DNA here is from genome assembly GCF_002554795.1 of Longibacter salinarum. Lineage (NCBI taxonomy): Bacteria > Pseudomonadati > Rhodothermota > Rhodothermia > Rhodothermales > Salisaetaceae > Longibacter > Longibacter salinarum. Next base: position 745,774 of record NZ_PDEQ01000002.1, read on the forward strand.
AGCCGAGGTGCACCTCGTAGATCGAGACGGGCTTGTTCAGGCCGCTCGGACCTTCGCGCTGCTCCATCCAGTCATCGTCGGACCACGTAAAGTCGTCGAGGTCCGTGATGATGGAGGAGAGACCCTCATATGTGTTCTCAGCCGGCGCCTCCATTCGGAAGGCGTACGGGTCCGTCCGGTCGAGCTCCTCGTAGTTTGCCTGAATGCGGTACTTGTAGCGGTCCTCGGGAGCGGCGCCGCGCACGTAGCCTTCCCACAAGCCGCCCTTACGTCGTTCCAGCTTGGACGCCGCGGAGTCCCAGTCATTAAAGTCGCCCATGACGGACACCTGGTGAGCGTTCGGGGCCCAGACGGTGAACCAGGTACCGCTGTCATCCGGATGTGCGCCGAGGCGCTCGTAGCTGGTGTAATGCTTTCCTTCGTTCCAGAAGTAAAAGTCGTCGTCCGTTAAGCGAGGCATGTGGCGTATCTAAATGGGAAAAGATGCGGGGTGCGTGTGCACAGGCTCGGGGGCCGAACGTTATTCGACCGGCTCCGGGGGGACGATTTCCCGGTCGTCGAGAAGGCGGCGGAGCCCTCGAAGCGGAAGCCAGGCCCACGACGGGCGATGGTTGAGTTCGTAGCGTACCTCATAAATGGCTTTATCGAAGAGATAAGCCCAGAGGAAGTCGTAGCGTGTTTCCGGCGGTTGCAGGAACGAGGCCTCGTCGGCGGTCCCACCGTACGCATTCAGGAAGGTAATGTCGGCCCAGCGAACGAGAGCGTCAACCCACCCGGCGTAGTCCGTGTCGGTTCCCGTGTGATCCTGCCAGGCGGCCAGAACAGCGTACTCGATCGAGCGGAGCATTCCGGCCACATCGCGGAGCGCATTCTCGCGCTGACGACGTTCACTGAGCGAGCGGACAGGTTCTCCCTCGAAGTCGAGAATGTAGAAGTCGCCGTCGGCACGCAGCACCTGACCGAGATGATAATCTCCGTGGATGCGGATGCGATCGTGATCGGCACCGGTGCCGACGAGGGCGTCGAGACGAGCGATTGCCCGTTCCCAGGCCGCTTCGCTCGGCACGTCGGCTTGGGTGATCGACGAGTCGCTCCGGGTGCTGGCGTTCTCGATCATCTCTCGCGTATCCCCGAGCTCGGCCCGGACGCGCTCCTGCAGCTTCGTTCCGGCGGACTCGTCCGCGGGGAGCGGAGACAGGTCGGGGCCAGATCCTTTCGCGAGGGCGCGATGCATTTCGGCGGTGCGAACACCGAGCACGTGCGCGAGCTGAATCATCTCGGAGGCAACATCTTCCAGCCAGACGGGGGCAGCAATTCCCTGTGTCGGCCCATATTGCAATGCCTCCTCGGCCTCATCGGCTTCGGCGGGGAGTGGTGCATCCTTGACTCGGTCGAGGAAGCGGCGCGTTGCCTGCAGGGCATGGCTCCAGCCATCGGTTTCCACGGGGAGAGCCTCCTGTACGATGCCGATCGTGTAGCGACGGTAGTTGCGCTTTACGTCGATCGTCCCGTGCAGGTGCGGAGCGAAGCGGAAGCCCGTACCCGTGAGGTGATTCAACAGCTCTTTCTCCGGATTCGTCCCGCGTTCGAGCCGGCGATACAGCTTGACGAAGTGCGCTCCGTCAATCACCGCAGATGTGTTGCTCTGTTCACCCGTGAGAAGTTGAACCTTCGAGGCATCGGCCGATGGAGCGTCAGTCGACGAGTCCGCGATATACAGGCCTTTCAGTGAGCGATTTCTACCGCCGTTTTGCCACCAGCGGTAGAGCGTGGACCAGAAGGCGGGTTGTGCGGTGGCGTCGTAGACGAGTTGACGCCGCGCATCTCCGCGATGGGATTCCTGGACATCGATCCAGGCCAGCGCAGATTCCGGCCGCTCCGAGAGCAGCTCCTCCGCTTCCGGGCCGCTGGCTGTCGCGAGCGGAAGGGTGTAGAGGTCGTTCGAACCCTCCTGTTCGACGGAGATGATCGAGAGGTAAATCGTCGGGTCCGACGAGAGGCGGACAGCGTCTTCGACCGTCACGCTGTCGATGGGCCGGCCCTTTGAGCCAAACCACCGTTGATCGGCGACGAAGTCTGGCAGAATGCGGGCGAGAGCTTCGGGTCCCGTGTACTGCGCCATGGTCGGCACAAGAAGGTTCTGCAGCCCTTCCGCGACCGTGAGAACCGGTAGCGGGGAGCCGTCCGGGCCGCGCTCTGCGAGCTGGAGGACACGTTCGGTTTTTTCGGCCCGATCGATTTCTTCTTCCGGCTCGAGCTTGAACCAGTAAAAGCCGTGCGGGCCGATGGTGAGGGGATACGCTTCCTCGGACTGAATGGCCGGGAACGGCGCCTGGCTGAACAGCTCGACGGGCGCGAGTCCACCCAGGTCGTGGTCGCTCGGAAGGTTGATCGCCTGCGCGTACCGCGACAAGTTGGCGACGACGAGGATTTTTTCTCCTTCGTATTCGCGGACAAATGTGAGCACGCTCGTGTTATCCACCGGAATAAGATCCAGCGTTCCCCGTCCAAACACCTCCTTGTGCTGCTGACGCATCGTGATGAGCCGACGCGTAAAGTGAAGGAGGGAATGCGGGTCATTCATGGCATCCTCCACATTTACCACCTCGTAGCTGTAGCGCCCGCGGTTGATCGGGGGGAGGAAAAGGCGAGGATGCTCGGCGCGGGAGAACCCGCCGTTCTTGTCCGGTCGCCACTGCATCGGCGTGCGCACCCCGTTTCGGTCGCCGAGGAACGGGTCGTCGCCCATTCCAATCTCATCGCCGTAGTAAATGACGGGGCTGCCGTCGAGCGAGAAGAGGAGCGCTTTCATGAGCTCGATCCGACGGCGTTCGCCACCCAGGAGCGGGGCCAGGCGGCGCCGGATCCCAACGTTGATTCGGAATCGCCCATCGGCGGCATACTCGTGGTACATGTAGTCTCGCTCTTCGTCCGTCACCATCTCGAGCGTCAGCTCATCGTGATTGCGGAGGAAGATGGCCCACTGGGCGTCGTCCGGGATGTCCTTCGTGAGCTCCATCATCTCCACAAGCGGACGCCGATTCTCCCGCCGGAGTGCCATGAACATGCGCGGCATGATCGGGAAGTTGAACGCCATCTGCACGCCAGTGGACCGGCTGCTCGACGTATTTCCCGACTGGCCGTTCGAGGAGGTTGATGTTTCCAGAGAACCATCGCCGCTCGGATCGACATCCTGTTCGTTCTCGTCCCCTCCGAAATACGGGAGTGTGTCTTCCGGCCACTGGTTTGCTTCCGCAAGCAGAACTTTGCCAGGGCCGTACCGCTCTTCCACGGCGGCGCGAAGGTACTTGATGTAATCGATCGTCTCCGGCAGGTTCTCGCTGTTCGTCCCCTCCCGTTCGAAGAGATACGGCACGGCGTCGAGCCGGAGCCCGTCGACGCCCATATCCAGCCAGAAAAACATGACTTCCTTCATCTTCTCCCGGACCTTCGGGTTGTCGTAGTTGAGGTCCGGTTGGTGGGAGAAGAAGCGGTGCCAGTAATATTTCTGAGCTTTCTGGTCCCACGTCCAGTTCGACACCTCCGTATCTGTAAAGATGATACGGACGTCCTCGTATTTATCGTCCGTTTCGTTCCAGACGTACCAATCGTGCTTATCGGAACTGGGGTCGCGGGCTTCCTGAAACCACGGGTGCTGATCCGAGGTGTGGTTGAGCACCAGTTCCGTAATGACGCGCATGCCGCGCGCGTGCGCCTCGTCGAGAAAGGCCTGAAAGTCATCGAGGTCACCGTGCACGGGCAGGACCTTGAAGTAGTCCGCCGTATCGTAGCCGTCGTCCTTGAGCGGGCTTTCCAGAAAGGGGAGGAGCCACAGCGTGTTCACACCGAGGGACTCCAGGTACGGGAGCTTTTCCCGCATGCCCTGGAAGTCGCCGTATCCATCGTTATTCGAGTCGTAAAACGAGCGCACGTGCAACTCGTAGATGACGGCGTCCTTGTACCAGAGCGGGTCGGTCAGGAAAGAGTCGGACATGCGCTACGGTATGTTTTGGGAACAGCGATTTACGATGCCGAATTCGGCTCCAGGTCGGACAGATGTTGCTAACGGTACATCCGGGAAACAGTTTTCTAACCTCGGATCTCGAATGTTTGAAGATGTGTGAAGAGAAGCGTTTCCGGTGACGCGTTGGGACGTTAATTCGTTAGAACGTCGGGCCGTTTGGAATACGGGATTGGGGATTCGGAATTGGGGATATGGGATGGAGGATTGAGGATTCAGGATTTCTATCAAGTGCATACATTGCAGGTCCAGAGCCCTTTCCCCCAAAATGTTTGGTCGCGTGGGTGTGCGTAGCGTCGCACGGCCGTGTGACGGTCGGTATATCGGGATCTGTGAGGAGGAAAAGTGCCTTCCCAGGTTCGTCTCGAATACCGGATTGCGGATTATGGATTGGAGCGCCGGGTCGGGGCGATGTGTCCAGGGAAGCGGAATCGGCTGGATGTGTTGATCGAGAATGCGTGGATCGGCGCGTGCCGGGTATTTTCAAACGTTGGTAGCTTTGCACGGCCGTGCGACGGTCTACGGTGTGGCGTGTTTTGCCGATCGGGAATGGGAAAACCTCTTTGTAGCGATCTGGCATTCGGAAGTAGGGATTGGGAATTGGACGTAGTCCTATCTGCATCGCCGATGTCTACGAATGGTTACGGTTCGCACGCCACCCGTCGGATATCTCTCCCAGCCCACGGATTAAATCCAATCCACCATCAACCATCCACTATCCACAAAAAACGACGCCCCACCGAAAAAGGCAGGGCGCCGGAAGATCAATTACATGTGCGGAGACGCAACCTCAGTCATGAACCGGGCGCTCGAAGACCTCGTGCTCCTGGCCTTCCTGTTCCAAGCGGAAGATGTGTGCGGGGCGGTCCGGAGAGAGGCGGACGTAGTGATGCTGGCCTCGCCACGTGTAGCGGGTGTCGTTTAGCAGATCGTTCGCTATGAATGCATCGTCGTGCGGCAGGCCCAGCGCTCCGTTGTCCAGGTCGAGCTGGCCTTCCTGCGGGTTGTGCGGGTCCAGGTTCACAACGACGACAATCAAGTTATCTCCCGACTTCTTGCTGTAAGCGATGAGGTTCGGGTTCTTCGTCTCGTGGAACCGGATGGACCGCATTTGCTGCAAGGCAGGGTTGTCCTTCCGAATCGCGTTCACGCGACCCATGAAGTCCTGCAGACTCATCGGGTCGTCCCAGTTCCACGTCCGGATTTCGTACTTCTCATTCTTGGCGTACTCCTCGCGGTCCGGGTGCTGGTGGTTGAACACATGCTCGTACGGCGGGCCGTAGACGCCGTAAGCGCTGGACAGCGTCGCCGCGAGAACAAACCGGAGTTGGTGTGCTGCGCGCCCGCCATGGACGAGGAAGTCGTGCAGGATGTCCGGCGTGTTGGGCCAGAAGTTGGGGCGGAAGTATTCGGCGACGTCCGTGTGGAAAAGCTCTTTCGCGTAGCCGGTCAGCTCGTCCTTCGTATTGCGCCAGGTGAAGTACGTGTAGCTGTTGTTGAAGCCGAGTTTCGCGAGGCCGTACATCGTCTTCGGCTTGGTGAACGCCTCGGAGAGCACGATCAGCTCGGGCGTGTCCTTGCGCAGCTCCGCGAGGCACCATTCCCAGAAGGCGAACGGCTTCGTGTGCGGGTTGTCCACGCGGAAGATCGTGACGCCACGGTCGATCCAGAACTGGAAGACGTCTTGCAGCTCCGTCCAGAGCGCCGGCCAGTCCTCGTTCTCGAAGTTGATCGGGTAGACGTCCTGGTACTTCTTCGGCGGGTTCTCCGCGTAACGGATGCTGCCGTCCGGGCGGTGGTGGAACCACTCCGGGTGATCCTCCACGTACGGATGATCCGGCGACGTTTGAAACGCGATGTCGATTGCCACTTTCAGCCCGACATCTTCCGCCTTTTCTACGAAGCGGTCGAATGCTTCCATGCCGCCGAGGTCCGGGTGGACGCTCTTGTGGCCGCCCTTCGTGCCGTCCTCAAGCAGACCGCCAATGGCCCATGGGCTCCCCGGATCGCCGGGCTCGGCTGTCGGGGCATTGTCTTTGCCCTTTCGGTGCTGCACGCCGATCGGGTGGATTGGAGGGAGGTAGACGACGTCGAAGCCCATGTCGCGGATGCCTTCGAGCCGCTCCGCTGCGTCGTCCAGCGTGCCGTGCTTGCCGTCGTCGCGCGTGGAGCGCGGGAAAAATTCGTACCAGGCGCCGGAACGAGCGATCTTGGGGTCGACGATCACCTCGTAGGTCTGGCTCTCGACCATCATGTCGTGCGGTGCGTTGCGTCGGACCCGCGCGGCGATGCCCTCGCCCATCGCAGCCTCCTCGTCGCCTGCCTCGAAGGCTTCGAGATCGGCTTTCAGTTTCTTCGCGTCGGTCCCGTCGGCATTCTCCATGGCGGCCCGAACGAGATCCACGCCGGCCTGCAGTTCGCTTTCGAGTTCTTCGTGGGGCTCGCCTCCGGCCACGCGGCGCCGGAACTGGTCCTGCCAGGTAGCGAACCGGTTGAGCCAGGCGCGCACGGTGTAGGCATAGCGCCCGAGCTCCGTTACCTCGAAGCGACCACTGTACTCATCGTTTTCCTCTGGTGTCATCCGGTGGATGGTCGTCTCGCCCTCTGGATCGGTAACGACCAGCTCCACCTCGATCGCCTCGTGACTGTCGACCACGACGCCGGCGCGAACGTCGACGGATTCATCGACCGAGCGTTTGATCGGCCAGATGCCGCCCTCAATCGACGGGCGGACGAACGGGATCATGATCCGCGACCACTTCTTGGGAAGGGTCGAATCATCCGGTGCAGTCGTGCCCGCGGGCGCATCAACCGGCTCGGGCGTTCCGGTCACGGCCGCGTCGGCGGACGTTGATGACGAGGACGGAGGTGGCGTCATGGGTGGAGAGATTCGCTTGAACGATGGGAAGGTGAGGGCGCGATCCGAGCGTGTCGGAATCGGTAGAAGATAGGGATCAGGCGTCTGTGCAGAAACCCCGGATCGTCTGCTTTTACATTACGATGACAACCGTCACGTCAGGATAGCAGCATGCGGAAGCGTCGTTCCCCGCAAACGACTTCTTCTTGCCGACACTCCGGGCGCCTGCGGGCCTGACCTTGCGCCGGGAGCGAAGCGATCCAGGTGCCCCGATCCCTGCACGCGCCGACGACCGCCCCGTGAGTGCGGCGTAGATCGTGCGCGTTTGAGCCAATTATCTCGTTGGGTTCAGCAGAATGGTCCACTCGGCCAATCGGAGGAACAGCGAGTTTGTCGGTGTCGCGTTCCTCGAGACCCAGTCACAGCTATCGCATGCAGGATGTGGGATACGGCGGCCCATGCATATGCCATCCGTGATTTATGCGTGACCACGTGCCGCGTGAATTCTGTCGTACAGTCCGACCGTCGGCCGTGTTACGGTTGTATTTCCTTGCATCAATGCAGACATTCGAATCCTGAGGACAGCAATAGATGGTTTTTGTGACGTTCTCACAACCTGTTTGGCGGACATCCATCGGCCATCCAAAGGTACGGACCTCCCAATGGTCGGTCCTTGCGACGCTCTTGACACAAGGCTTCGGTGATTTCACGGGCCGTGTCGACTGCGTCCGTGCCAACGTATAACCATGAGGCCTATGATCAGGTGCGAACGGTGATCAGGTACGAACGGCTGCGCGTACGTTTTCGCGGTCCATCCGCCAAACAGGTTATCAAAGTCGTGCGAGGGCATATCCTCCCCGAAGCCGGTTTGGACCGGTTGTTGCCATTGGCATGAACCGCACCTCGGACCGATCGCGCCGGTTAGCGTCTTCGGCGTGTACGGTCGCACGACTTCCCCTACACACTGCGTTCCCTTCATGACATCCTTAGCCGTGGATTCCAGTACCGACTTATCTGGGGACTCGTCGAACCCTCGGCCGAGCGATCCTGAATCGTTTATTCCCGGTTCACCCGGCCACGGTAACGGGCCGGTTTCGCCAGCTCGCCGGTACCCTCCGCGCTACCGGTCGGAGCCGTCCCATCGCCAGAAAGGGTTGACGATCCGACCCGGGCTTCCGTATCCACGTGGAGCGACGTGGGATGGAATCGGGGTCAACTTTGTACTTCACAGTGCGAATGCGGACCGGGTCGAACTTCTTCTTTTCGACCATCCCGACGATTCGGCGCCATCCGTGACGTTCGATTTACCCGAGCGGACCGGTCCGATCTGGCACGGCTATGTTACGAATCTGCGGCCGGGACAGCTGTACGGCTACCGCGTCTACGGTCCGTACGACCCGGCGAGTGGCCACCGATTTAATCCCAATAAGGTGCTGCTCGACCCGTACGCGAAAGCCATCGGTCGCCCGCTCCGCTGGGACGACAGTCTGTTTGGATACCACGTGGGCAGCGACAAAGAGGACCTCTCCTTCGACGACCGGGACAGCGCTCCGTACGCTCCGCTCGGGGCCGTCGTGGAGGATACCTTCGCCTGGGGCAACGACCGGCTGCCGTCGATCCCGTGGAAGGACACGCTCATCTACGAAACGCACGTCAAGGGCCTGACGAAGCGCCATCCGGACGTCCCGGAGTCGCTTCGGGGTACGTATCTGGGCATCTCCTCCGAGCCGATCATCGATCACTTTAAGGATCTTGGTGTGACGACCGTGCAGCTCCTGCCGGTCCACGCGAAGCTGCAAGATCGCTTCCTTCTGGAGAAAGGGCTGCGCAATTACTGGGGCTACAACACGCTCGCTTACTTTGCGCCGGAGCCCGAGTATTCGACCAACGGGCCGGTGACAGCGGTGCGCGACTTCAAAATGATGGTGCGCGCGCTCCATAACGCCGGGCTGGAGGTCATCATCGACGTCGTCTACAACCATACGTGCGAAGGAAGTCACCTCGGGCCGACGCTTTCGCTCCGCGGCATCGATAACCAGACGTACTACAAGCTGCACCCCGACGACAGCCGGTATTACATGGACTACACCGGCACCGGCAACACGCTGGATCCGGGGGACTCCTACGTGCTGCAGCTGATCATGGACAGCCTGCGGTACTGGGTGAACGAGATGCACGTCGACGGCTTCCGCTTCGATCTGGCGTCGACGCTCGCTCGCGAGCTGTACGACATCAACATGCTGGCCCCGTTCTTCAAGATCATCCAGCAGGACCCGGTGCTCTCGCAGGTGAAGCTCATTGCCGAGCCGTGGGACGTCGGTCCCGGCGGCTATCAGGTCGGCGGCTTCCCATGGCAGTGGGCCGAGTGGAATGGGCGCTACCGCGACACCGTGCGCGGCTACTGGAAGGGCGATTCCGGTCTGAACGGAGAGATGGCAACCCGCATGGCAGGCTCCAGCGATCTCTACGAGCGGAGCGGGCGCAGACCTTTTGCGTCGATCAACTTTATCACGGCGCATGACGGCTTCACGCTGCACGACCTCGTTAGCTACGAGCGCAAGCACAACGAAGCCAACAAGGAAGGGAACCGCGACGGCCACGACCACAACCTGTCGACGAATTGCGGGAAAGAGGGCCCGAGCAACTCGCCGAAAGTTGTAGAATGTCGCCAGCGGCGGAAGCGCAGCTTGATGGCGACACTTCTGCTCAGTCAGGGGGTGCCGATGATCCTCGGAGGCGACGAGCTCTCGCACACGCGGCGAGGCAACAACAATCCGTACTGCCAGGATAATGAGATCACCTGGTACGACTGGGACCTCGACGAGGACGAGAAGAAGTTTCTCACGTTCGTTCAGAAGCTCACCGAGTTTCGCCGCAAGCACCCGAGCTTCCGTCGGCGCCACTTCCTTTCGCCGGCCGACACCGAGAACGGCACCGGCGATGTCCTCTGGTGGCATCCCGAGGGGCGCGCCATGGAGCATGATGACTGGGCGGACGACTCGCTGAGCGGCTTCGGGTTCTTGCTCCGCGGCGAACTACCGGACGTCGACATGCGCGGCGACGAGATGATCGACGACAGCTTCCTCGTGCTCATGAATCAGGGCGATGAGCCCATCGAGTATACCCTTCCCGAGGAAACCAACGAGCTGGAGGATAAAACGTGTCAGGCGTGGGAGCTTGTGCCGGAGCTGGCGGAGATGGTCGATCCGGACGGTCCGTTCCAGCCGGGCGACACGTTGGAGCTCGGGCCGCATCTGCTCGTGGCTCTGAAAGCGAAGCGGTAGGAGATTCTGGATTGAGGATTGGGGATGCTTAATTGGATTCCATCCGTGACGGACGATTATCTCGCTGATATTTTCGCCGTTTGCAGTAGGCTACAGGTTGTCGATCGGGCTTTTGACGCCGTGTGGGACTCGGTTGGCGACATGGACATACTGCATCGTTGTGCGCAGATCCGAGTGGCCGAGCAGTTTCTGGACTGTACGTACGTCATAGCCGTCTTCAATGAGGTGGGTAGCAAAGCTGTGCCGGAGCGTGTGGCAGGTTACTCGCTTTGAAATCCTCGCACGTGCGCACGCCCGTTTGATTGTCTTGCGGACGGTGGAAGGGGAACGGTGGTGACGGCATTCCACGCCGCTTCGGGGGTGTTGCGTGGTTCGCGTCGACGGAAACAGGTAAAACCAGATCCAACTCCTTGATGCCGCTCGGTATTTTCGGTCTAGTGCTGTGGGGAGCGAGACCGGCGGATCTCCCGCGCACCTATCTCTTTCGTATACGCGTCGAGCTGTCTCAAGCTGCTGTCCGATGTCTGGGATGAGGCGTTCCGGCAGGAGGGCGACCCGGTCTTTCTTTCCTTTTCCGCTGCGCACGATCAGTCGTTTATTCTGCATATCGAGATCTTTGACGCGCAGTCGCAGGGCTTCCGAGACGCGCAATCCGGAGCCGTAGAGAAGAAACGACACACGGCGATTCACTCCGCTCATTTCCTTAAACAACGCACGCACTTCATCACGTGAGAGGACGGTCGGAAGGCGCTTCGGTCGACGAGCCCGCTCGATCGCTTTGAGGTCGCCGATAGGTTTGTGGAGGACATTTTTGTAAAGGAAGACCAGGGCGTTCAGCGCCTGGTTCTGCGTCGATGCAGCGACGTGCCGTTCTCTTGCGAGATAGGAGAGATAGTCGCGGACATCCGGAGCCGTGAGGTGGCGCGGGTGGGTGGTGTCGTGAAATAGGACGTACCGTCGAATCCACCGAACATACGCCCGCTCGGTGTGGAGACTGTACGCTCGCCGCCGGCAGATCGAGCGTACCCGATCCAGAAGTTTAGGAGAACGGTCAGAAGGCATGTCTCGAAAGACAAAAAAGCGGAAAGGGTGTGTTGAATCTATAAGACCCTTTCGCGGGCGATTTCATAACGTCAGCACTAGAGGAAACGTCCGAGACATCTTTCACGCTTTCGCCACATCCAGAATACTTAGATTTGTGATCAATTGACTTCGGACGGAAAGTGTACTGGACTTTGTCCGGATAGTATGCGTAATTCCGTACCCCTTCCGGATAGCATTCATCGCGACAATATCGTGTTAGCCTCGTTGGGGCCCGATTTAATCCGGATAGTTTTTACTATCCGGAAGCCTTCCGGATAATTATAATGTTATGCTTCTTGACTAAACAGCACCGCAATTTCGTTGAAAATGAAATTCTCAGACTCTGTACGTTTTTTGCCTTGGGTTGGCTCCAATTACGGGTCCAAGAGCAGATGGGGAACAAGGGTGCTAATGGTCGGCGAGTCGCATTACACGAGTAACGGTAATGCAAAGCCTCGTGACTTCACTCAGCATTGTGTTGAGACTCATGCCAGTGGAAAATGGAAGAGCAAGAGCACCTTCTGGACTCGAGCCAAGCGAGTCCTTGTTGAGAAGGGCGCCGTATCACACCGCGAGTTCTGGGATTCTGTTGCTTTCTACAACTACGTTCAAGAGTTAGTCGGCGAAGGACCCAGAAAGAGGCCCACGGAACGGATGTGGGAGATCTCGAAGGCGCCATTTGAAGAAGTTGTCGAAGCGCTCAATCCGGGATGTATCGTCGTTCTTGGGAAAGGGCTATGGAAGCATCTTCCGTCTCCTGACTCCTCAGAGCAAACCATATCCGAGGGCGATTATGCAATTCCAACTCGACGGTACGGAACGTCGTTAGCCGGTCGGACAAGTCACCCCGCTTCATTTGGGTTTAGCAGTAGAAGGTGGAGACCATCGGTGCTAAACCTCATTTCTAAGAGCAAGGAAGCATAACCCGTCGCTGCACCGGACGGTGTCCGAGTGTACCTTGAATCAATCGCTGCGTCTCGGTTGCTCACCGCGAGGCGTGGCGTGAATCACCGCCGGTGAGCTAACCCGTTATATGGCATCGATGCTATCCTCATGGACATCAAAGTTCTATTTACTGTTGGGGCTCTCGTGCTCTCCGGGGTTGGCACGTTGTTGTTCTGGGCTTATGAGGCCTGGGTTGAACGAAAGTCGAAGCACAACCATCCTCTGGACGATTCCCTGCGGTCGTACGTCGTTTCCGACCGCACATGGGAAAGCTGCGCATTCTATCCAGACTTTGCGGAGTCAGTACTCAAGAGGTTTCGCTTTCTAGTCGATAAATATGACTTCAAACGAGCTCGTCTTCGTCGTGACGGGCCATCGTTTCGATATCGGCGCGGTGACGTGAGTGTCGAGGTTCGTCCGGATGATAGATCCGACACTTTACTCGTGGATCTGGTGCTGCATCGGACCCCAACGTCGTTTGTGGAGGTGGCCCGCCGCAACGTAAACGGAATTGGGCGTCGAGAGACGGGTCCTCGGAAGCCATTAACTTGGGCGCTTCACAAACATCTGGAAGAAGAAGTTGCAGCTCTTCGGCAGAAGAAAGCGAGTTCATGAAATGCCATATAACCACGCGCTGCACCGGACGGTGTCGGTGTGCGCCTTGAACGACCGTCGCGTCTCGGTTACTCATCGCGAGACGCGGCGTGATCACCGCCGGTGAGCTAAACCGTTATACATCTAGAGTCCTCCAGATGTCAGTTCGCTCTGCACTAGTCTTTATCACGTGCTTTGCTGTTGGCCTTCTGCTGCTCGCATTTACCGTCTCAATAGATGTCGGTGCGCGATCGCAGCGTACGCCCCAAGCGTTCGATCTGCTTGTGATCAATGATGACACTCTGGGCATCGCCAACACGCCGCTCGCTCCGTTGCTCGAAAGGAGCGATTCGGGTGGTGGGATTTCATTCAACAGCGCTGACACTGTCGAGCAGTCTCCACAAGGCGTTGTTGTTGAGTTCGACATGTGCAGCGCATGCTGGCGTGGATATCAGGCCGTCTGGAGCATTGAACAGGATAGCCTTTTCCTGACAGGCGTCCAAAGTTGTTGTGGACCGAAGCGCCGGCATTCGATGGACCGCATCAAGAATCTACTCGGGATTGATCATCAAGACGGCCAAGCGTTCGCTCAGTGGTATTCCGGAACGCTCCGCGCACCACGGGGCTCGCTCCTTCAACAGGGGTCCAGTGGATTCCGCTCCGTCTATGCCCGTGAGATTCGACTCCGAGTGGACGTGGGCCACGTCACCCAAGTGGATACGGTTCACAATGCGCCATATTCGACGCCGCAGTTCCCGGGCGGGTCGGATAGTCTTGGGAAACACCTTTCCTCCTCCGGTAAGATTGAGGCATTCACCTCTTCAGACTCAGCACAGTACGTAGAAACTCGCATCATCGTGGACCCGACCGGACGACCGGTTGTGGATGACATCCGCCTCGTCGATCGGTGGGGAGCAGGGTCCTCGGAGCCTTCTGAGTCGAGGGTTGACGCCATCCGATCCGCCATTCGGATGCTGCCACTGTTTACGCCTGGAGTCAAAGGAGGGCGGACGCACTCGTTTTCAGCAACTCTGCACGTGTGGCGAGACGGGACGCGTGTCGTCGTTCAGTTGGCTGATGTGTTGCCGATAGACCTGGTTGATCGGTAGCCGTGCCCGGTCGACGGTGTGATGATGTGATGCTTGATTCTGTAGAGGTTCAACTGTCTGTTGGGTCAAAGATGTATAACACGGCGCTCTTATTATGCCAAGCACAAGTAGAAGGGATGTTTTTTCTGGGTCTGTGCGTGAGTACATGTGACTCTGGGCAGAGGGCATAGCTCCTCTGTTCGCCCTATATCGACGCATGAGGGCGGTAGA